>JAZSIN010000042.1:0-13266 GCA_045533845.1 Eubacteriales bacterium
GTTATGGCTTGTCGCACGATCCAGAATGAGCGTGAGCGCCGTGGGACCGCGATGCTCGCCGCCTTTACGCCCTGCGGCGCAACGCTCCCCGTGATCTCGCTGTTTGCGGGCGCGTTCTTCGGAAATTCCGAGTGGGTGGGAACGGCGATGTATTTCGTCGGGGTTCTTGTGATCCTGCTCGCTGCGCTTCTTGTGAATAAGCTCACGGGATATAAAAAGCGCTCTTTCTTCATCATCGAGCTGCCCGAATATAAGCTCCCCGACGTGGGACGGGCTGCGAAGTCGATGCTGCAGCGCGGATGGTCGTATATCGTCAAGGCGGGAACGATTATTCTCGTTTGCAACTTTGCGGTGCAGCTGATGCAGTCCTTCTCGTGGAGCCTGACGCCTGCCGAGAATGCAAGGGACTCGATCCTTGCATCGGTCGCACAACCGATCGCGTTCGTGATCGCACCGATCGTGGGTGTCGTGGCTTGGCAGCTTGCCGCCGCTGTGGTGACGGGCTTTATTGCAAAGGAAAACGTCGTCGGAACGCTTGCCGTTTGCTTCATCGGGCTTGAAAATCTCATCAACACCGATGAGCTTTCCATTTTGGAGGGCGCGGGTGCCGAGGTCGCGGGCGTTATGGCGATCACGCCCGTTGCGGCGCTTGCGTACCTGATGCTTAACCTGTTTTCACCGCCGTGCTTTGCGGCGATCGGTGCGATGCGCGCAGAGATCAAGAGTCGAAGGTGGTTTTTCGGTGGGATCGCGCTTCAGCTCTCGGTCGGATACATTCTTTCCTTCCTCGTTTTCTTCTTTGGAACGCTTCTTACGGGCGGAAGCCTCGGAGATCCTTGGATGCCGATCGTCGGATGGTCGATCACGGGTGCGATCGCGCTCGTCTATCTCCTTTTGATCCTCCGTGCCGACCGAAGGGAAAAGGAGAGAGGACGTGCGCCGTCCGTACAGGACCGAGTCCCGTTGGGAAAAATTTGAACCTTGAGTGAAAGGAGGGATCTGAATGGAGCTCGTTGATGCTTTACTTCTGCTCGTTCTTGCGCTGGCGGTCCTTCTCGCGCTGTTTTATATCATTCGCTCAAAAAAAAGAGGCGTCAAATGCATCGGATGCCCGTCGGGTGGAAAATGCGGCTCGTGCTGCGACCCGTCGCGGTGTGGCGGCTATGCGCAAAACGCTCCGTCCGACTCACATTCGGACGAGGAAACGTGCGATTCTTGAAAATTGGATTTTGCCCTGCTGCGGATTTTCTCTGCGGCGGGGCTTTTTTGTAAAAAAAGATGAAAAAACCGCGCTATCCCCTTGCATAATTTTTTTTGTTGTGCTATAATAAAATGGATATAGACTGCATAGGCAGGGAGAAAAAAGAAAGAGAACCGTGTGGCGGCGATACGTGCCGCTTGAAGGATAGAATGGAGGCCTCTATTTTGGCACAAACGAACAAAATGCGACTGAAGAGCGGGACCGAGATTCCCCGTGTCGATCGGAAGACGGCAGAGTCGAAAAATTATCTGACGAGAAATATTCTGAATATGATGCACCTTATGCCCACGGGTGAGCCCGTTGCATACGACGAGGCGGCAGACGGCACGATCGTATATTACTTCGATCCGATGCGCGTTTCCGAGGCACCGCCCGATCTTTGGTACGGTGACAAAAAGGACAAGGAAACGATGACGCTTGAGAGTGGCGCTGTGATCGAGCGTATGACGTCGAGACGGGCGACCGATAACGGCTTTTATACGAAGGAGCGTCTCCTTCAGATGAATTACGAGCCCGTGGAGGAGCCTGTCGCGTACAATATCCGCGGTAAGGGTGACGACGCGGAGACGGTCTATTTCTACGATAAGCGCACCGCAAAGAAGCTTCCGCTTTACTGCGTGAAGTGCGGGAAGGATATTCGCTACAAGCGGAAGCTTTGCGAGAAGTGCTACGAGGAGGACCTCGCAGAGAGAAGAAAAGAGGGTGACGCGCACCGCTCGGCGTACTACTGTATGGACAGAAGCCGCGTGCTCTTCTTCGACCTTGAGCTCACGGGCGTGTACGATCACGACGAGATCCTTTCGATCACGATCGTTGACGCGAACGGGAAGCTCATTATGGATACCCTTGTGAAGCCCGAGCATACGAGACGCTGGAAGCGCACCGAGAAGATCCACGGGATCACCCCCGATATGGTCGAGGATGCGCCCCTGCTGCGGGACATCATCCCCGAGATCAAGGAGATCTTTGAAAATATGGATCATCTGATCGCGTACGGCGTTTCGACTGACTACAGCCATATCAAGTACATTTACGAGACCGAGGAGGAACGCGAGGCGCTTCACCGTAAGGTGCGCTGCTGTGCGAACGAATTCGTCCGCTATGCGCACGAGCACCGACCCGACGTTGAGCACGCGGCGCTCATCAACGCGATGGAGTGCTTCGGGATCGAGTGGGACGGGATTCCGCACTCGTCGATCGCCGACACCTACGCGTGTATGCGCGTGTGGGAGAAGCTGTTCCCGCATTACTACACCGAGCCCTCGCCTTGTGTGAGCGGAGAAGGAGAAACGAATGGGTAACTCGCTGTTCGGACTGAATAAGGTCAGCTACCACGACGAGGGGCAAAAGCTTCTCACGACGGTCTACAGTGAAGGGGAGCTGATGGTGCTCCGCAGTCTTCTTGACGGTGCGGAGATCCCGTATCTTCTGAAGGAGCGCGGCGCCGGGAGCGCATCGAAGGTCATCATCGGCTTTTCGATGTGTGGGACCGATGTATTCGTGCCCGAGGCGGCGTACGAGGACGCGGTCGCCCTCGTCTTCGTTCCGGAGACGGACGGCAGTGACCCCGAGAAAGGGAAGCAGGAATAATGCAAAAGGAAGTCATTCTTTGTAAATACGGCGAGATCGTTCTGAAGGGTGCGAACCGCAAGACCTTCGAGGATCAGCTCGTCAAGTCGATGAAGTACCGCGCGAAGCGGTACGGAAATTTTGATATTCACCGTGCGCAGAGCACGATCTACATTGAGCCGAAGGACGACCTGTGCGATCTCGATGGAATGTTTGAAGCGGCACAGCGTGTGTTCGGTATCGTTTCGGTCTCACGTGCGGCGGTGTGCGAGAAGGATCTCGACGCGATCCTCGCGCTCGCAGAGTCCTATTTGCCCGCGCTCCTCACAGGGAAGAGGACCTTCAAGGTAGAGGGAAAGCGGTCAGACAAGAAGTTCCCGTTCGACTCAATGGCGCTTGCGCGCGAGGTCGGAGGTGCGGTGCTTCGGGCGTGTCCCGATATCCGCGTCGACGTGCATAACCCCGACACCGTCGTGAAGGTCGAGATCCGCGAATACGGCGCGTACCTTTCCCCGGGACAGGTCAAGGGCGCGGGCGGTATGCCCGTGGGAACGAACGGAAAGGGACTTGTCCTGCTTTCGGGTGGGATCGATTCCCCCGTTGCCGCGCATATGATGGCAAAGAGAGGCGTGCAGATTGAGGCGCTTCACTTCGAGTCCTTCCCCTATACCTCCGAGCGCGCTCGCGAGAAGGTGATGGACCTTGCCGCGCTCGTTGCGCGGTATTCGGGCAATATGCGCGTCCATGTCGTGTCGCTGACGCACATTCAGGAGGAGCTCGTCAAGGCGTGCGACGAGGAGTATTTCACGCTCCTTCTGCGCCGCTATATGATGGCGATCGCCGAGCGCGTCGCCGAACAGAATGAATGTCAGGCGCTGATCACGGGTGAGAGTGTCGGGCAGGTCGCGTCTCAGACGATGCAGGCGATCGGCGTGACGAACGATGTCATTCGTAAGATCCCCGTCTTCCGTCCGTGTATCGGTATGGACAAGGAGGAGATCGTGCAGATCGCGAGAAGGATCGGCACATTCGAGACCTCGATCCTTCCGTACGAGGACTGCTGTACTGTCTTTACTCCGAAGCATCCGAGAACGCGCCCCGAGCTTTCGAAGGTGCTCGCGGAGGAAAATAAGCTGGACTTTAACGCGCTGGTCGAGGAAGCACTCTCGACCTGCACGACCGAACTAATACGGGCAGAATTCTGACCGCATCGCGAAAGAAACGGAGGAAAGTTATGTACTACCATATGACGATAGCGGGCTGCGAGAGAGACCTTCCGCTTTGCCCCCTGAACGATGAGCTTATGATCGCGGGCTTTATTATTTTCGGTGATCCCGAGCTTTGCACGGCTGCAAGCGCCGCTCTGCTCGAGAAGGCTCCCGAATACGACTATATGATCTCCGCAGAGGCGAAGGGAATCCCGCTCGTGCACGAAATGGCGCGACTCGCGGGAAATCAGAAATATTTCGTTGCGCGGAAGGCGCCGAAGCTGTATATGCGCGACGTGCTTGAGGTCAAGGTCAATTCGATCACGACCGCAAGAGAGCAGAGGCTCTGCCTCGACGGCTACGACGCGCAGCTGATGAAGGGCAAACGGATCCTCATCATCGACGACGTCATCTCGACGGGAGAATCCCTCCACGCGCTCGAGGTCCTCGTTGAACGGGCAGGCGGCATCGTTGCGGGACGGATGGCGATCCTCGCAGAGGGTGATGCGCAGTACCGCAGTGACATTACTTACCTCGAGCCGCTTCCGATCTTTAAAAATGACGGAACGCCGATCTGACGTTCGAGGCGCTGCCTCGAGCTCCGCTTAGGGTGCTTTTTGAAAAAAGCACCCTAAGAACCCCAAAAACTTTTCATAAAAGAGTATCAATAGAGTATTAATGATTTCGAAAGGCTTGGATCAATACAATGGCAGAATTTTTGACTGAAAACGATAAGCGCACCGCGTACTGCGCTGAGCTCTCCGAAAAGAATATCGGTGAACGCGTATGCGTGATGGGCTGGGCACAGAAGCAGAGAGACCTCGGCGCCCTCATCTTTATCGACCTCAGAGACCGCACGGGCATCGTGCAGCTCGCGTTTGACGACAGCACCGACAGAAAGATCTTCGGTGACGCCTTTACGGTGCGCGCGGAGTTCGTTCTGATGGCGAAGGGTGTGGTCCGCTCGCGCGGAGCGGGTGCGATCAACACGAACATCCCGACGGGTAAGATCGAGATCTACGTCGACGAGCTCAAGATCCTCTCGACCGCACAGACTCCTCCCTTTGAGATCGTCGAAAACTCGAACGTCAACAAGGAGCTTCGTCTCACCCACCGCTCGCTCGACCTGCGCCGTCCCGATATGCAAAGAACGATCATGGCACGCTCCGAGATCGGCAAGATCGCGCGCGATTACTACGCGGAGAACGGATTTGTCGACGTGGAAACGCCGATCCTCGTAAAGCCGACGCCCGAGGGCGCACGTGACTATCTCGTGCCCTCGCGTGTACATCCCGGTAAGTTCTACGCGCTTCCGCAGTCCCCGCAGATCTACAAGCAGCTTCTGATGGTATCGGGCTACGACCGCTACTTCCAGCTCGCACGCTGCTTCCGCGATGAGGACCTCCGCGCTGACCGTCAGCCCGAGTTTACGCAGATCGACACCGAGATGTCCTTCGTGACCACCGACGACGTGATAAGGATGCACGAGGGCTTCCTCAAGAGAATGTGGAAGGAGTTCCTCGGCATTGAGCTTACGGGAGACTTCCCGCGTATGACCTACAGGGAAGCGATGGAGCGTTACGGCTCGGACAAGCCCGATACGCGCTTCGGATTCGAGATCCGCGACCTCTCGGACGTTGTGAAGGGAACCGATTTCATCGTCTTTGCAAGTGCGATCGAAAACGGCGGATCGGTCCGCGCGATCAACGTCAAGGGTGGCGCCTCCTTCTCGCGTAAGGAGATCGACAAGCTCGTTGATTTCGTCAAGACCTACCGCGCACGCGGACTTGCTTACTATAAAATCGCGGAGAATGGCGACGTCTCCTCCTCCTTCGCATCGAAGATCGCGCCCGAAATGATGGATGCGATTCGTGACCGTATGGAAGCTGAAAACGGAGACCTCATTCTCGTCGTTGCCGATAAGAACAAGGTCGTATTCGACGCGCTCGGTGCGCTCCGCTGTGAGTGTGCGAAGAAAATGGGATTGCTCCGTTCCGATGACTATAAGTTCCTGTGGATCGTCGAATTCCCCCTGCTCGAATACAGCGAGGAGGACGGCAGATTCTACGCGATGCACCATCCCTTCACTGCGCCGATGGACGAGGACCTCGAGTATATCGACTCGGATCCCGGTCGCGTCCGCGCAAAGGCGTACGATATCGTTCTGAACGGCTACGAGCTTGGCGGCGGATCGATCCGTATCCACGATCAGGAGATGCAGAAGAAGATGTTTGAGGTGCTCGGTATGACCCTCGAGGAGGCAGAGGCGAAGTTCGGCTTCCTGCTTGAGGCCTTCAAGTACGGCGTGCCGCCCCACGGTGGTCTTGCCTTCGGCTTTGACCGACTCGTTATGCTCGCCCTCGGAATCGACGATATCCGCGACGTTATCGCATTCCCGAAGGTACAGAATGCATCCGAATTGATGTCGAAGTGCCCCGGAGAAGCCGACCCGAAGGATCTTGAGGTCCTCCATATCGCCATCACAGAAGCCGAAAACGAATAAATAAAACCTCCCCCTTTTTTCAAAGGTTTTTGGGAGATGGGGGCGCGGGGGAAGAAGCCCTTTTTGCAAAAAGGGTTCTTCCCCCGCGAAAAACAAGAAAGGAACAACCCATGCCGGAGCTGCTTTCGCCTGCGGGCAATTTTGAAAAATTAAAGGCCGCGCTTCTGTACCAAGCGGATGCCGTGTATCTCGGCTGGAACCGCTTCGGTATGCGTGCGGCGGCGGACAATTTTACGACCGAGGAGCTTTACGAGGCGTGTGCATATACGCACGAAAGAGGGAAGCGGGTCTATCTCACGACCAATACGCTTCCGCGTGGCGGGGAATATTCCGCGCTCGAGGAGCTGTTTCGTACGCTCGCGTCGTGGGACGTGTATCATCGCCCTGACGCTCTGATCGTAGCGGACCTTGGCGTTATGCGCCTTGCACAGCGCGTCTGTCCCGAGATCGAGATCCATATCTCGACACAGGCGTCGATCATCTCGCCCGAGGCGGCGATTGCGTACGCCGAGCTGGGCGCCAAGCGACTTGTTCTCGCGAGAGAGCTTCGCTTCGATGAGATCCGTGCGATCCGCGATGCACTCGACCCGTCGGTCGAGCTTGAGGCGTTCATTCACGGCTCGATGTGTGTCGCGTACAGCGGCAGATGTCTCCTTTCGCATCACCTGACGGGACGCGACGCGAACCGCGGCGCGTGTACCCAGCCGTGTCGGTGGAATTATAAGATCGTCGAGGAAAAGCGCCCCGACGAGGCACTTCCCATTTATGAGGAAAAGGACGTCGGTACCTTCATTCTTTCGTCGAAGGATATGTGTATGATTACCGAGATCCCGCGCCTGATGGAGTCAGGGATCGATTCCTTCAAGATCGAGGGACGGATGAAGAGCGCGTACTATACGGCGGTCGTGACGAACGCCTACCGTATGGCGATTGACGCATACAAAACGGATCCGGACGGTTACCGCTTCGATCCCCGTTGGTACGAGGAGCTCTGCAGCGTCTCGCACCGTGAGTACGGAACGGGCTACTACCTCGACGACGCGATGCAGAAAGCACAGCTCTGTACCGAAATGGGATACATCCGAGAAAAGGCGTATCTCGCAACCGCCCTTGAAACAAAGACAGACGAGATCCCTTCGCATCTCGTTTACGAAAATGAAAACGGACGTCTCGTCCGCTTTATTCAGCGTAACAAGGTCTCTGTCTTGACTACGGGAGAAATCATTTCGCCTCTGAAAACGGGACGTGCATTTCAGATCTCCGACCTCTATACAATAGAGGGGGAGGCGATCCCGGCGGCTCCACACCCCTCGATGGAATTCTATTTAAGAGTCCCCTTCGAGGTATCTCCGGGAGATATTATGCGCGCGGGCGGGGACAACTGACCTTTCCCTCCTTCGTGCATACGGCACGGAGGGAAGCGCGTGGAATATTTTAAAGCTTTGCTGTTCGGGATCCTCGAAGGGGTGACCGAATGGCTTCCCGTCAGCTCGACGGGACACCTCATCCTGCTCGACCGTCTTTTAAGGCTGAACGTCGGGGGAGCGATCTCGGCAGAATTCTCGGAGGCGTTTTCGGAGCTTTTCGAGGTGATGATCCAGCTCGGCGCCGTCGCGGCGGTCGGGATACGTTTTTTTAAGCGGATCGATCCCTTCGGGTTCGGGAAAACGCAGCTCGAACGAAGCATGACGCGGCGGCTTTACGGGCGGCTCGTCCTTTCGGGTATTCCTGCGGCGCTGTGCGGGACCGTCGGAGATGCGCTTGTTGAGAAACTGACGGGGAGGGACGTCGATGCATGGCTTTACAACGCCGAGACGGTCTCCTTTACCCTGATCCTGTACGGCGTATTCTTTCTGATCCCCGAGCGGAGACTTCCGCATTTGTCGAAACCCGTCATAGACGTGTACGGCGTCAGCGCGGGGAGAGCGCTTATGATCGGGTGCTTTCAGGCGCTTTCGATCGTCCCGGGGACGTCGCGCTCGGGGGCAACGATTCTTGGCGGAATGATGGTGGGACTGACGCGCCGCGCTGCCGCTGAATACTCCTTCCTCCTCGCGATCCCAACGATGGCGGGAGCTTCGCTTTTGAAGGTGCTTCGGTTTTCTCTTTACGTTTCGGAGAGCGGTGTTACCGTGCCTCCGTCGGCGTATATCGTTCTGTTTATCGGAATGGCGACGGCATTCGTTGTCTCCCTTCTCGTTCTCGATTTTCTTCTTGACTTCGTGAAGCGGCACTCGTTTTTTTCCTTCGGTATCTACCGCATCCTGCTCGGCGCTTTGGTGCTTTTCGGGCAGAGAGGGTGAGCCCGTGCCCCACTTCGGAAAGGACTCGATATGGCACTCGAACGCTTAAAAATTCCATATCCGATCCTCGTCGAGGGGAAGTACGATCGCTTAAGGCTTTTGTCGGTTGCGGACGCCGATATTTACACGACGGACGGCTTCGGGATCTTCAAAAAGGAGGAGAAAAAGCAGCTGCTTCTGTCTCTTTCGAAAAAGACGAGGATCATCGTCCTCACTGACAGCGACGGCGCGGGAAAGGTGATACGGGGACACATTTCCTCGCTCATTCCGAAGGACCGCCTGATCTCGCTCTACGTGCCGCAGATCGCAGGGAAGGAAAAGCGAAAGACCGAATTCTCGAAGGAGGGCTTCCTCGGTGTCGAGGGAATGGAGAGAACGCTCCTTCACGACCTGCTCTTACCCTACGCCTCGGACACGCCGCGTGGCGCTTCGGGGACGCGGGAGATCACGAAGACCGAGCTCTATTTCGACGGCTTTACGGGCGGGGAGAACGCCGGGGAAAAAAGGGACGCCTTTGCCGAAGGCCTCGGCCTTCCGCGCGGGATGACGCCGAATGCGCTCCTTGCGGCACTGAACGTTCTGTTTTCTTATGAGGAATATAAGGAGGCTGCGGCGCGATTCTCTTCGGGGGTCGCGAATGCGGAAACGGAGGACTTTAAGTGAATACGAACGGAAAGAAAAAAGAGGATAGAAAAAGACAGGCGTCGAACTGCGACACCTGCGAATTTTACGATTACGACGAGGAATACGAGGAGAACGTCTGCATTATGAAGCTGGACGAGGACGAAATGGTCCGCTTCCTTTCGGGGAACACAAGT
Organism: Eubacteriales bacterium; assembly: GCA_045533845.1. Taxonomy (GTDB): domain Bacteria; phylum Bacillota; class Clostridia; order Oscillospirales; family CAG-272; genus JAZNOQ01. Next base: position 9,663 of record JAZSIN010000042.1, read on the forward strand.
TACTGCCCGTATTACCGCTATTACGACGAATATAAGAGCGTACAGAAGCAGATTTAGTACGCGAAAAAACAGAGGAGGGAGAAGCGCGTGTTTTTTTCAAAGGAAATCGGACTTGATCTCGGCACCTCGTCGATCCTCGTTTATGTTGAGGGCAAGGGGATCGTGGTGAACGAGCCGTCGGTCGTTGCATACGACGCAGAAGAGGATAAGATTATTGCGTTCGGGATTGAGGCGCACAATATGCGCGGACGGACGCCCGAAAATATTCAGGTGATGCGCCCGTTGAAGAACGGCGTCATCAGTCGCTACGATATGACGCTCCGTATGATCGGGTATTTTCTCCACAAGGCGTGTGGAAATATGCTCTTTCAGCCGGGCGTGACGATCTGTGTGCCGTCGGGAATCCTTGATTCGGAGCTCCACCTGCTCCGCGAGGCGGCGAGAGAGGCGGGCGCGAATCGCGTGCATTTCCTCGAGGAGCCGCTTGCCGCAGCGATCGGCGCGGGCATTGACGTCACCTCTCCGAACGGACATATGATCGTCGATATTGGCGGTGGAACGACCGACGTTGCCGTCGTTTCGGTGCGCGGCGTGGTCGTCTCGCAGTCGATCCGCATTGCGGGGGACAAGTTCGACGAGGCGATCGTGCAGTACGTGCGCAGAAAGCACAACGTGCTGATCGGAGATCAGACTGCCGAGGCGATCAAGCTTCGCGTCGGTGCGGTGTACGAGCACAAGAGATCGAAGGACATTGAGGTACACGGAAGGTGTCTCGTCGAGGGCATTCCGAAGAGCGTTACGGTGAATTCCCGCGAGATCCTCGAGGCATTGATGGAACCGATCACGGCGATCATCGATACGATCTGCACGGTCGTCGAGCGGATCCCCGCAGGGCTCGTTGAGGACGTGCTGCGGAACGGCATCACGATGACGGGCGGCGGCAGTATGCTCTTCGGCTTCGACCGCCTCATTGAGGACGTAACGGGCATCAAGACGCGTATCGCGAAGGACCCCATTTCCTGTGTTGCGATCGGAACGGGACGGGCACAGGAGATCGGCGACCTTCCCGAAACGCCGTCGGGGCTTCGGAAGAAAAAGAACGAGCCGTAAGGCTGCTTGAAGGAGTTTCAGTATGAAGGAATACGTGATCTCGGGCTACGAGCCCGCAGGCTTTTTTCGATTTTTTGAGGATATCTCAAGCGTTCCGCGCGGAAGCGGGAACGAGAAGGGGATCGCGGATCTCCTCGTTCGCTTTGCAGAGGAGAGAGGAATCGAGTGTTACCGCGATGCACTCCACAACGTGCTTTACCGCATTCCCGCGACTGCGGGACGGGAGGGTGAGCCGTCGGTCCTTTTACAGGGCCACACCGATATGGTGTGCGAGAAGAACGCCGACACCGCGCACGATTTTCTCCGTGATCCGCTGACGCTTTACGTCGACGAAAAGGGCTGGCTCCACGCGAGGGGTACGACGCTCGGCGGGGACAACGGCGTTGCGGTCGCCGCAATGATGGCGGCGGCGGACGGACAGATCGAGAGCCACCCACCGCTTGAGTGTCTCTTTACGGTCTCGGAGGAGGTCGGGCTCGACGGCGCGAACGGCTTCGACTACACGCGCATCAAGTCGCGTATTCTCCTCAATATGGACAGCGAGGAGGAAAACGCCGTGATCGTCGGCTGTGCGGGCGGCGTGAGAAGCGATCTTCTCGTTATGCCGAAATGGCAGAGGAGACGCGGTATAGCGCTTGAGATCGCTTTGCGCGGCCTCAAGGGCGGTCATAGCGGTGAGGACATCAATAAGGGACGCGCGAATGCAAATCTTCTGATGGGGCGCGTTCTTCTGAAGACAAACGCCGTTTCGGCGATCCGTATCGCTTCGATCAACGGCGGTTCGAAGGACAACGCGATCCCGCGTGAATGCACGGCGGTGATCGTTTGCGGGAGAGAGGACGCAGAGCGCGTTTCGGAGGTCATACGGACAGAGCTCGACGCGATCGCGAAGGAGCTTTCTGCGGACGACGCAGGATTTTGTGGTAGCGTCGTGCGGGTGAAGCGGAGCGCGCTTCCCCAAGTGATGTGTGACCGCGTATCCTCGGGGCGGCTCATTACGCTTCTCGGCTCGGTCCGCAACGGCGTCTTGAAGATGGGCTACGGCGCCGAGAATTTCGTCGAGTGGTCGCGCAGTCTTGGCGTGATCGAAACGCGGGAGGATAAGATCCGCGTGGTCTTCTCGAGTCGCTCGTCGATCGAGTGTCAGCTTGACGCGTCGATCGCGGAGCTTGACGCGCTCGCAGAGCTCATCGGTGCCGAGGTGTCGCATCACGGCAGGTATCCCGGTTGGGCGTATAGTCCCGTCTCCCCGATCCGTGAGAAATATCTCCGCGTTTCCGAGGCGCTCGGAACGCCCGCGACCGTCCGCGTGATCCACGCAGGGCTTGAGTGCGGTGTGATCGCATCGCATCTCCCGGGGCTTGACGCGATCTCCTTCGGTCCGAACATGAGAGATATCCATTCGCCCGAGGAGGCGCTTGATCTTGCGTCCACCGCTCGGTTCTTTGAAAAGCTCAAGGCGCTTCTTGCGTAAAAATAAAAACGGCTGAGCCATTGGCTCAGCCGTTTTTGTTATGCTTCTGTGGGGTCGGTCCTCGTGTGCTGAAGGAAAGCCTGTGCCTTCGGGGATCTCGGACTTGTGAAGAACTCCTCGGGGGAGGAATCCTCCTCGATCCGTCCGTCGGCAAAGAAGACGATGCGATCCGCGACGTTTTTCGCGAATTCCATTTCGTGCGTGACGACGAGCATCGTCCGACCTGCATCCTTGAGCTCGCGTATGACACGGAGTACCTCACCCGTAAGCTCGGGGTCGAGTGCGCTCGTCGGTTCGTCGAAGCAGAGGATCGCAGGCTTCTGCGCGAGCGCGCGGGCGATCACCACACGCTGCTGTTGACCGCCCGAAAGCTGCCAGGGGTAGTTGTTCATCTTATCGTGGAGACCGACGCCCCGAAGGAGCGCCTCGGCACGGTCCTTGTTTTCCGCGAGCCCTTTTGCGAATGCCTCGCGGCGCTCCTTTCCAAAGCGCGTAGTGGAGCGGAGCTTCTCCTTTGTGCGAAGCTGAAGGGGAAGATAGACGTTTTCAAGTGCCGTATACTGCGGAAAAAGGTTAAAGGACTGAAAGACAAGTCCGAGGTGTAGCCGCATCTCGCGGATCTCAGGGAAGGAATAACGCCGTCCTGCGTCAAAGGAGAATCCGCCCTCAAGCTCGATCGTACCCTCGTCCGCCATTTCAAGGAAGTTGAGGCAGCGAAGGAAGGTGGTCTTTCCACCGCCCGATGCACCAAGCACGGCGACGACCTCGCCCTCCTCCATCGAGAAATCGATCCCGTGGAGGACCTGCGTGCTTCCGAAGCTCTTTTTCAGATTTTTGATTTCAAGAAAAGCCATGCGCACCTCACACCTTATAATAGGAAAGCTTCCTCTCGCAGAAGCGGAAGAGGAGGGTGAGCGCGCCGACGAAGACGAGGAAGAACGCGCCGATGTAGAAGAGCGGCCAGACGAGTCCGTAGGCAAGGAAGTCAAGTCGGAGGCCAAGCGGTCTTAGGAAGACAAA
>JAZSIN010000256.1:0-10314 GCA_045533845.1 Eubacteriales bacterium
AGGAGAATGCATCGAGCGAAAAGCAGGAGGCACTCGAAGACGCGATCGGGGATATTCGACGGAAATTCGGCAAGGGGAGCATCCACCTCGGTGCATACGAAAGCCCCGAACTCGGGATCGGCGCATACGGTCGACACACCCCGCCCCCGAAGGAGGTTTCGCGAAAGCCGCGCGATCCGAGAAAGGATTCCGTCGAAGAATGACGATTTTTAAACTAAATCGAGATTTTTTAAAAAATTTTCTCGAATCGATTTAAAACCTCTCTTGACAAAAGCCAAGTAAGGTGCTATAATAAATTATTATTGGGAAAGCTTTTTAAAAGTCTTCTTTTTCTGCAGGGCGACCTGCAACACACATCAAAATACACACGAGGTCTACTATGTCGTACCATCGCATTTTAACCATCCAAGATATTTCTTGTGTCGGGCAGTGCTCGATGACAGTCGCGCTTCCGATCCTCTCTGCCTGCGGGCACGAGACCGCGATCCTTCCCTCTGCCGTCCTTTCCACCCACACGGGCGGGTTCTCGGGCTTCACCGTCCGCGATCTCGCACCCGATATGCCTGCGATCGAGCGGCACTGGGTGAAGGAGGGCATCAAATTCGATGCCGTCTATACGGGCTACCTCGGCTCAAAGGAGCAGGTCGACTACGTAAAGAGCATTGTGAAGAATTGCACGAATGACGGTGCGCGGTTCGTCGTCGACCCCGCAATGGCGGATAACGGCAAGCTCTACTACGGCTTCGACGACGCGTACGTCAACGCGATGAAGCGTCTCTGCGACGGTGCGGACGTCGTCCTGCCGAATATCACCGAGGCGTGTTTCCTCACGGATACCCCCTACCGAGAGATCTACGACGAAGCGTACGTCAAGGATCTCGCAGAAAAGCTCTTCGCCCTCGGTGCAAAGCGCGTTGTCCTCACGGGTATCAGCTACGAAACGGGCTACACGGGCGTCGCCATTTTCGACGAGTACGGACCGAGCTACTACCGTCATAAGAGGATCTCGAAATCCTTCCACGGCACGGGCGACGTCTACGCCTCCGCATTCGTCGGCGCGTGGATGCGCGAAAGGTCCCTCTTTGAGGCAGTGAAGATCGCCGCCGACTACACGGTGCAGTGCATCGAAAAAACCCTCCCCGACGAGAGCCATTGGTACGGCACGAAATTCGAGACCGCGATCCCGTTCCTCGTAAGCGCCCTTGGAGAAAACGAATAACGAAGCTTTTTATAGGGCGGGTTTTTCTCCCGCCCTACGAAATATTTTTGTATAGCAAAAAAAGGCTGAACCCATTTGGGTTCAGCCTTTTTTTATAAGCTTATTTCACCAGCGTCAGCTGCGGCTTCATCATTACGCCCTCGGGCTTCAGATGGTACTCATAGCCGAACGAATCGCCGCTCGTACGCCAGGCGCCGGGTCCGGGATACGCAAACTGATCGTCCGCGAGATGCACGGGACCGAAGCCGTTCGTGCGCGGTACGAAGAGCCGTACCGTCACGCGGTGCTTTCCTGCCGCGACCTTACCGAGCGAGACCTGATACGGCGTGTATGCCACGATCTCGGGAGAACCGCCGTCAAGCAGGACCTCCACGACCGAGCCACGGTACTGCGGAACGCGCGCATAGAGCTCTGCGCCGTCCATCTCAGCAGGCACGTTGACGTCAAGATGATAGTCGAGCGCGCCGCTGTAGAAGGAAAGTCCCTGCGACGTAATATTCGAGAAGGCAAGCGTCTCGGGTCTTGCTATGATCACAGCCGTGTCACCCGCGACGCGCGTACCGAAGTCGCCGAGAATGTAGCACCATTCGGTCGCGGTGCGCTTGCCGAAGGGCAGCGTGAGTTCAAGAATGTTTTCACCCTTGTTGATGACGGGCAGCTTCAGAGTCTTCATCGAGCGGTCAACATAGTAGCCCTTGACCTTCTTGTCGAGCGTCTTTCCGTTCCACACGATCTGTGCCTTGTCGGGGTTCTCGATCGCGAGCATCGCGCCGAAGAGGCGGACCTCACTCATGACGCGGAAGCGCAGGCGAATCTTATGGGTGATCGGCTCCTGCTTGATGCACCACGGCTGTGCAGCACCGCCCGAAAGACGGGGCCAACCGAGCGCGTTACGGCAGCGCGTGTCAGCGCGAAGGATCTCCTCGCGACCGTGGTAGGGCTCGTCGTCGAGCGCAAATTCCGCGGTGCTGAGCAGAAGCGCATTCGGCTCGCACATGGTAAACGGAACAAGGCTGTCCACACGAACACCCTTGCGGATCGGCGCTTCGCCCTTCTCGGGAAGGGGCATTTCGACCGCGTCTGCAGCAGGCGTGAGGCGGAAGAGGAAGCTGTCGTAGTCGAAGACCTCACAGACAATCTCGGTCTTGCCATTACGGTACGTCACGCGCTGATCGCGGATCTCGCCCGTCAGCGAATCGTACAGCTTCACGGTATAAAGGCCGGGAATGCGGACAGTCATCGTAAAGTGCGTGGACAGATCCTTGTTGTAGGGGAACTTACCCTTGCAGAGGAAGAGCCAACGGTCGTCTCCATCCTGTCTCATCTGATAGAACATATCCTGCGTGAAGGCGCCGTCCTTGTTGCGGATCTCGATCTCACGGACCGATTCAAGTGCCGAGAGAAGCTCACTTCTGCTGAAGGAGATGCGCTCGCTCTTTTCGTAAAGTGCCGTGGGAACGTCCGAAACCTCTGCGTCCATCCATTTCGGCGCAGAGCCCATGAAGATCAGCTTACCGCCCGCACGGCGGAATGCCTCAAGGCGCTCAACGGTCGAAGAACGGAGGGTCTCACACGCGGGAACGACGACGGCATCGTACGCCATCTCGCCGACCTTAAGGGGCGCAGAGCCCTCTTTGCAAAGCTCGGGAAGCGTCGTCTCGCAGATGTAGTCGAAGTCAATGCCGCCGTAGGACAGCCACTTCACGATGTTTTCAAAATTCGATTCGAGGTTCTCGGTCGCGAGCGCCGACTGCTCCTGCGGTCCGAAGTGGAGCCAATAGGACTCGATCGGATGGATGACACCGACGCGCACGACGGGCTTGCCGCGCGTGAGAGCGGTGTGCAGACGCGAGAAGTGATCCTCAACGTACTTGTACTGCTTATACCACGGGCTCTGGTAACCGATCGCGGCGGGATAGTCGCGCTTCGCCTCACCCTCCATCGATACCCACGCGAGGTGCGGGACGCGGACAGTAACGCCGAAGGCGGTCTGCCAGTCGCCCGAGATCTTGTAGCCACGGAAATCGAAATCCCACGACGTAACACCGTAGAGCTCACTCATCATGCCCTCTCTGCCGTACTGACGAACGGCGGACTGACACTGCTTTGCGGTGTTCAGCTCATACTTTGCACACAGCATATCGATGCCGGGGATCTGGAAGCCGCGGTAGGATGGCATCGCCTCGCCGAGCATCCCCGACTGCGAGCCGAGGGACGCCTCTGCCATCATATGACCCGTCAGAGCGAGTCCGTTCTTCTCACACCAATCGCCGCACTGATCGGCAAACGCCTCGGTGAAGCGCTGTCCGACGTGCTCGTGGTAGTGATAACGCGTCAGCGAGGGCTCCCCGTTCGGGAGATCCCAAATAAGCTCAGGGATATGATCGACAAGGGAGACGCCATACTTCGCCGTATAGGTCTCCTCAAGATCGTCGGTCCAAGGAAGCTCGAGCCGCTTCTTGTCAGTCGCGAAGGTGAGACGGCTCTTCCTCTTGAACTGCGGCTCATCGGTAAAGATCGCGGGGACGGTCTTGTCAAATTCCCGTCCGACCGCCTTTTTGTAGGCGTCATAGGTGACCTCGATGAATTTCTTGATCGCATCGGGATTCAGGGTATCGGCGTATGCCTGATTGTTATAGCGCGGGCTGTCCTCGCGGATCGCAACGTAGGCATAGAATACGCTGCCCTCTGCCGCTTCCCCGTCGGAAAGACGACGGTAGGACTTCAGAGTTCCGTCGGGGTTCAGTACAATGTCGAAGCGACCGAAGTCGAGGTGGGGCTTCTCCTGCTTTTCGCCGCAGACCGTGTTATCGGGTGTTACGTACGGATCGGGCGTGAAGACGAGGTGTCTCGCGCGATAGCGCGCGTCCTTCGTGACGATACCGCCCGCAAAGCCCGAGGGCCAGCGATCCTCGTCGTACAGCCACGCGAGCATATCCTCCTTCTTCGCCTTTCTCACGCAGGACTTGATCAGCTTCATGAATTCCTCACCGAGGTATTCAGTCGCCATACCTGCACGGCAATGCATATGATAGCCACCAAAGCCCATCTCCTTCAGCTCGTCGATCTGACGGAGCAGCTCCTTTTCGTCGAGGCTGCAGTTCCACGACCAGAAGGGCGTGCCGCGATACTCGGCGGTCGGATTCTGAAACAGCTCATCCGACAGCGCAGGCGCGTTATTCTTCTTAAATAGCATACGGTTTGTTCCTTTCTCTTTATCGGATATCTTGTCGGCATCCGCCTCTCGGACACCGTTTACTCTTATCCTTATATCAATAAGAGTAGTATACCAAAAAAATCCGCATTTTGCAACCCTTTTTTCACATAAACAGGGGGGATTTTTGATCTTTTTACAGGGACAGACACGTCGCCTCGCGTTTTTTTAAGACGAGCGTCCGTCCGTCTGTAGTACGCCGTAGCTGCTTACTTCAAAAGCGTCAGCCGCGGCTTCATCATAACGCCCTCGGTACGAAGGTGATATTCCTTTCCATAGAGATCACCCATATAGCGGTAGGCATCGGGGCAGGCAATACGGCGGTGATTTTCAAATGCGAGATGCACGGGGCCAAAGCCGTTCGTGCGCGGAACAAAGAGTCGAACCGTCACGTGATGCTTCCCTGCCGTGACGCCTCCGAGCGACACCTTGTACGGCGCGTAGGCGAGAACGGTCTCCCTTTCTCCGTCGAGAAGCACCGTTACAACGCTTCCCCTGTAATAGGGAACGTGCACCGTAAGCTCCCCACCGTCCATTTCGGCGGGCACCTCAACGTCAAGATGATAGTCGAGCGCACCGCTGTAGAAGGAGAGGGTCTGCGGAACGATGCTCGAAAATCCGAGGGTCTCGGCGAGGGGAACGATCGTCGCCGTCTCTCCGACCACACGCGTGCCGAAGTCACCGAGGATATAGCACCACTCGGTATTCGTCCGCTCGCCGAAGGGCAATGTGAGTTCAAGGATATTCTCTCCCTTTTGGATCACGGGAATGCGGATCGTCTTTAGCGAGCGGTCCACGTAGTAGCCCTTCACCCTTTTGTCGAGCGGCTTGCCATTCCACACGATCTCGGCGCTCTCGGGGTTCTCGATCGCAAGCATCGCACCGTATACGCGGAGCTCGCTCTCTACACGGAAGCGCAGGCGAATATGATGCTCGATCGGCTTCTCCTCGATGCACCAAGGCTGCTCCATCTGGTTCGCTCCCCTCGCGCGGTCATACCACCCGAGCATCCGACGGCACGCGGCATCGGCACGAAGCAGCTCCTCCTCTTCCTCATATGCTCCGTCGTCGAGCGCGTATTCCGCCTTGCTGAGAAGGAGTGCGTTCGGTTCATTCAGCGTAAAGGGCACGAGCGGCTCGACCGCGAGGATGCGCGCCTCCCTTTCCTCGAGCGGTGTCTCCTCTGCGTAAGAGATCGGCGCGTCGACCGGAGAGAGACGGAACAGGAAGCTGTCGTGATCGTACACGTCGACCGATATCACCGTCCTTCCCTTCTCATATCCGACCCTGTGGGCGTCACGGATCTCACCCGTGAGGGTATCGTAAAGCCTCACCTTGTAATACGCGGGGAGCTCGATGCGAACCGCCTCGAACGGGGTGGGATCGGTCTCGCTCGGCGTTCTTCCCTTACAGACGAAGAGCCAACGGTCGCCGTTGTCCTCGCGCATCTGATAGAGGAGATCGTCCGTATACGTGCCGTTTTCCTTGCAAAGCGCGACCTCACGCACACATTCGAGTGCATCGACGAGCTCGCTTCTACTGAAGGAGATCCTCTCACTCCTTTCGTAAAGCGACGCGGGAGCGTCCGACTCTGCGGCATCCATCCACTTCGGCGCAGAGCCCATAAAGATCAGCTTGCCGCCCGCACGGCGGAATGCCTCAAGACGCTCGACGGTCGACGCGCGAAGCGTCTCGCACGCAGGGACAACGACGGCGTCGTACGCCATCTCACCGACTCTGAGCGGTGCCGATCCCTTCGCGCAGAGCTCGGGAAGGGTCGACTCGCAGATATAGTCAAAATCGTAGCCGCCGTAAAGAAGCCACTTTGAGACGCTTTCAAAGTTCTTTTCGAGCGTTTCGAGCGCCGAGGCATTCTGTTCTCTCGAGCCGTAGTGGAGCCAATAGGACTCGATCGGGTGGATCACGCCGATCCGAACCACGGACTTTCCGCGCGAGAGGGCGGTGTTAAGCCGTGAGAAGTGATCCTCGACGTACCTGTACTGCCTGAACCACGGGCTCTGATAGCCGATCGCGGCAGGATAATCGCGCTTCGCATCGCCCTCCATCGACACCCACGCAAGGTGCGGTACGCGGACGGTAACGCCAAGCGCCGCCTGCCAATCTCCCGAGAGCTTGTAGCCGCGGAAGTCGAAGTCCCACGAGGTCACGCCGTAAAGCTCGCTGAGCATTCCCTCCTTGCCGTACTGACGGACGGCGGACTGACACTGCTTCGCGGTGTTCAATTCGTAGTTCGCGAACAAAATATCGATCCCGGGGATCCCAAAGCCGCGGTAAAGCGGCATTGCCTCGCCGAGCGTCTTCGCCTGAAGCTCAAGCGACGACTCTCCGAGCAGGTGCCCCGTGAGAGAGATCCCATTCTTTTTGCACCATGCACCGAGCCGATCGGAAAACGCCTCAGAGAATCGCTCGGCAATGTGTGCGTGATAGCGATAGCGTGCCTCGGAGGCCTTGCCCGACTCAAGGTTCCAGAACAGCTCGGGAAGCCGATCGAGGATCGAGATCCCGTACCGCAGACGGCAGGTCTCTTCAAAATCGTCGGTCCACGGAAGCGTACCGCCCTTCGGATCCGTAGCCTTTTCGGGGAGCCGTGTTCCCTTCACAGCGGGCTCGTCGGTGAAGATCGAGGGGATCGTCTTGTTAAATTCCTTTCCGACCGTCCGCTTGTACGCCTCGTGCGTCACCTCGATGAAGCGGTCGATCGCGTCAGGGTTCATCACGTCAATGTAGGCTTGATTGTTGTACCACCGCGAGTCCCCGTTCACCGCCACGAATGCGTAGTAAAGGCGTCCCTCGGGGGTCTCCCCGTCTGCGAGACGGCGGTAGGAGTGAAGCGTTCCGTCGTCGTTCAGAACGACGTCGTATCTGCCGTAATCGAGATGTACCCAATCCTTCTTCGGGGGCGTAGGCGTCAGCACGACGCGCCGCGCACGATACTTCTTTTCCTTCGTGACGATACCGCCTGCAAAGCCCGAGGGCCAGCGATCCTCGTCGTACAGCCACGCGAGCATATCCTCCTTCTTCGCCTTTCTTACACAGGACCTCACGAGCCGCATAAACTCGTCCCCGAGGTACTCGGTCGTCATACCCGTGCGGCTGTGCATATGGAAGCCGCCGAAGCCCATTTCCTTCAGCTCGTCGATCTGACAGAGCAGCTCCTTTTCGTCGAGTCTACAGTTCCACGACCAAAAGGGCGTGCCGCGGTATTCGGCAGTCGGATCCCGAAATAACTCATCCGAAAGTGCCGGTTCGTGATTCTTCTTAAACAGCATACGCGCTTTTCCTTCTCTTTCTTCGGTTCCGTATATCGGCATCCCCTCGCGGATACCGTTATCTTTATTTTCGACAAGAACAGTATACCGAAAAAGCCCGTATTTTTCAAGCCTTTTTCCAAAAAAAAGATTTTTTTATCTTTTCGATCCAAAAAGACATCGCCACATGTCGCGCCTCGTACGAGCCGAGCGACGCATTACAGCGGCCGATACTCTCCACGATTCGTGGAGTTTTTTCAGAAAATCTCCAAAAAATCGGTTGCAAGTTCCACGAGACGGGTGTATAATAAAAGTACACATAGGGGCGTTCAAAGGACGCCCATCCCCATAGAGAGAAAGGAAATCCTATGCACGACCTCACGAAAGCCTTTGCCCACCGCCTACGCGAAAAGCGGCGCGCACTCGGGCTGACGCAACGAGAGCTCGCCGAGAAGATCGGCTACTCCGAAAAGGCGATCAGCAAATGGGAAAGCGGCGCGGCGCTCCCGCCGACCGTTCTTCTCCCTACCCTCGCGTCGATCCTCGGCACGTCGATCGATCTCCTCTTATCATCCGCAGAAGAGGAGATCCGCTACTTTCTCGGCATTGACGGCGGCGGAACGAAGACCGAATTCGTCCTCGCATCGGCGGACGGATCGGTCGAACGGCGCGTCCTCCTCGGCTCGTCGAACCCGAATGACATCGGTCTCCCTGCATCACTCGACGTCTTGAACGCGGGCATTCTCGAAGCCTGCGGATCGCTTCCGAGATCCTCGATCTCGGTCTTCGCGGGACTGTCGGGCGGCATCACGGGAGACAATCGGGAGAAGATCGCAGAGGCGCTCTCCCATCACCGATTCGGGCGCATCGACAACGGAAGCGACGCTGAAAACGCGGTCGCGGCAGGGCTCGGCGTAGGCGAGGGCATCGCCGTCATTCTCGGAACGGGCATCAATGCGTTTGCGCAGAGAGATGGAAGGTCCCACCGCGTCGGCGGCTACGGTTATCTCTTTCTCGACGACGGTAGCGGCTTCGCGATCGGCAGAGACGGCATTATCGCGGCGCTCGAAGACGAGGCAGGCTATGGTGAACCAACCGCAATCACTCCGCTCGTAAAAGAAAAACTCGGCGGCGATCCGATCCTCACGCGGCTCTCGGATTTCTACGCGGGGGGCAAGCGAACGGTCGCGTCCTACGCCCCTCTCGTCTTTGAGGCGGCAAAAGCGGGAGACGAGGTCGCCTCCGATATTCTCAGAAAGCACGCGACAGCCGTCGCAAGACTGATCCGCGCCGCCGCCCGCCACGTCGACACGGCGTCTGCCGTTCGCGTAGCCCTCTCGGGCGGCGTCACGAAAAACGAAACGATCCTTTTGCCCCTCCTCCGCTCTGCCCTTGCGGGGGACGGAACGCACTACGAACTCACGATCACAAAGCAGCCGATGATCTACGGCGCACTTCTTAAGGCAGGAATGGAGGAAACGAAATGCTAAAAACCGAAATGAGAAACGAGCGGTCGATGAACCTCGACAAAATGTCGACCGCAGAAATGCTCAACCTTATGCAGGACGAATACGTCAAATCCGCTATGGCGGTAGAATCCGAGCTCCCCGCGATCGGTGAAGCGGTCGATCTGATCACCGAGCGGATGCACCGAGGCGGCCGCCTCTTCTACGTCGGATGCGGCACGTCGGGACGGCTCGGCGTGATCGATGCCGCAGAATGCCCCCCGACCTACGGCGTACCGCACGAAACGGTCATCGGCGTGATTGCAGGCGGCTACGGCGCCGTCGTGCGCGCGGGAGAGAGCGCCGAGGACAGCCGCGAAAGCGGCTACCGCGACCTCGACCTCCATTCACTCACCGAAAACGACTCGGTCGTCGGGATCTCGGTTGCGGGCGGTGCCGCCTACGTCCTCGGCGCGTTCGAACGGGCGCGTGAAGCGGGCGCGCTCGTCGTCGCCGTTTCGTCAAACGCAGGCTGCCCGATCGAGCAGAACGCCGACGTCAGGATCCACCCCGACACGGGCGCAGAGGTCGTCACGGGCTCTACGCGTATGAAGGCAGGGAGCGCACACAAGATGATCCTCAATATGATCTCGACCTCGGTGATGGTCAAGCTCGGACACGTGTACGAAAATATGATGATCAACCTCCGCCCGACAAACGTAAAGCTCCGTGACCGTATGATCCGCATCGTTACAGAGATCACGGGCGCGGATCACGCGACCTCGGAGCGCCTCCTTGAGGAGAACGGATTCGTGATCCGTGAGGCGGTACGGGCGTATCACCCCTAAGCTGATCCGAAAAATCGGCAGCGCCACCGACCCGCAGGGTGCTTTTGTGTAATCCCTCTTGACATCCTCGCCGGTTTATGGTAAAATAGACTCAGAAAACAGAAAGCCGCCAACCGAACCGAAGATTCCGCGCACGACTTTCCGCTTTTTAAGCAAAATATTTGATTTAGAAGTCAGCACACGGAATCCTCACGACGGGGGATCCGTGTGCTTTTTGGTTTCCGAAAATTTTAAAAGGAGGAATCTCGATGAAAAAGCTTTCAATCCTAATCCTCGTTCTCTGCCTTGTCTTTTCGCTGTTTTCTTGCGGAACGAGTGG
>JAZSIN010000116.1:0-6872 GCA_045533845.1 Eubacteriales bacterium
CGGGCGGAATGCCCAGCTCTCACTCCGCGTGCGTAACGGCTCTCGCCGTTTCCTCGGGATTATATTACGGTCTCAGCTCTCCGATCTTTGCCATTACGACGATCCTCGCGCTCGTCGTAATGAGAGACGCATCGGGTGTACGCCGTGAGGCAGGGAAGCAGGCAAAGGTGCTGAACCAGATCATCGCAGAGCTGTTCACAACGAAGGACGAAAAGTGCTTCCAATCCGATCTGAAGGAGCTTCTCGGTCACACGCCGCTTCAAGTCTTCGTCGGAGCGGTGCTCGGCGCGCTTTCCGCACTCCTTCTTTTCCCCGCATTCCGTTAAGAGGCTGATACAATGAGACTTGATCTGTATCTTTACAAATTCGGATACGCACGCAGTCGACAAAAGGCGCAGGAGCTTCTGCAGTCGGGCGGCGTTACCGTTGACGGAAAAAATATTACGAAGTCCGCCTTTGATATAGACGAAGGCATCCCGCATTCGGTCGTCATCACCGATAGCTGTCGGTTCGTCGGTCGTGGTGGACTGAAGCTCGAGGGTGCGCTCCGTTCCTTTTCGGTAAATCCCGACGGAATGATTGCTGCCGACATCGGCGCCTCCACGGGAGGCTTTACCGATTGTCTTCTGAAAAGCGGGGCAAGGAAGGTCTTCGCGATCGATGCAGGATCGGATCAGCTTGCTCCATCCTTAAAAAATGATCCGCGCGTCGTCTCGATCGAGCGCTTCAACGCGCGGAATCTTACGCGCGAAACGCTCGGCGGAGAGGCCTGCGATCTCGCCGTGATGGACGTGTCCTTCATTTCGCAGACCCTCCTCCTTCCCGCAGTAGCGACCATCTTAAAGCCCGGCGGAGCGCTTATCAGCCTGATCAAACCGCAATTTGAAGCAGGGAGGTCTGCGATCGGAAAGAACGGGATCGTCCGTAGCGGCGCATACCGCTTTCTTGCAATTCGGCGTGTGCTTCACGCCGCCGAGGGGCTTGGCTTTTTCTGTATAGGGCTGATCCGCTCTCCCATCGTGGGCGGAGACGGAAACATCGAATATCTCGCTGCCTTTTCCTATCGAGGCGCACCGATCCCCGTTTCCCCTTATACCGATACACAGCTTCAGCGCATTACCGCTCTTAACTGACGCCTATGTGTTCCGTAGCGAACAAATACTATAAAACGAGGTGACATCGTGAATCCTCCGAGTCCTAAAATCAAACGCGTTACAATCTTTGCAAATTTCAATATTCACGAAAAGGGGACTGCCGCCCTCCGCTTCGCGGACTTCCTTTCCGACCTCGGCGTAACCGTTACCTTCCACGTCTCAAATCGCGAGAAGATCTTCCGTCTGCACAGACACAAAAGTAATTTCGTCTATCTGCAGGGGGATGAGCTTTATAAGGGATCCGATATGGTCACGGTATTCGGCGGCGACGGAACGATCCTCGATGCAGCGCGCTATGCCGCTCCCTTTAACGTCCCAATCCTCGGCTTTAATTTCGGTAGGATTGGCTATATGGCAGAGCTTGAGATCTCCGAGATCGAGCTTCTCAAAACGATCTGTGACGGAAATTATTCCATCGACGAGCGCTCAATGCTTTCCGTTGATGTTCTGAATTCCCAAAGAAAGCTCCGAAACAGCGCGTTCGCACTGAACGACGCCGTATTAACGAACGGAGCGATCGCTCGCCTCGTTGACTTCGAGCTTTACGAGGGGGATATGCTCCTCTCGCAGTACCGTGCTGACGGTCTCATTCTGTCGACTCCGACCGGCTCGACCGCATACTCAATGGCTGCAGGCGGATCGATCGTCGACCCGCGCCTGAATGCGATCTGCGTTACACCGATCTGTCCGCATTCTCTCACCTCCCGTCCGATCCTGTTCAGCGATTCCTCGGTCCTTGAGGTGAAGAACGTTTCAAGACGTGAAAAGATGATCCATCTGACGGTAGACGGAAAGGTCAGCTTCGATCTTTACTACAACGATATTGTTCGGATCTCGAAGTCGGAAATGAAGACCCGACTGATCCGTGTCAAAAACAGTAGCTTTTATACCATTCTCCGTGCAAAGCTTTGCACGCCCGATTGTATGTGATCCGTCTCGTGACGTGATATTTAATGATCAAAGAAACAGAGGAAACTGTCTATGAAATCGAATCGCCAAGAGAAAATTCTGGAGCTTATCAATCAGTACGAGATCGAAACGCAGGACGACCTGATCCGTCATTTACAGGAAAACGGATTCATCGTTACGCAGGCAACCATCTCGAGAGACATCCGCGAGCTGAAGCTTACAAAGGTCCTGACCGGTCACGGCTCCTATCGCTATGTCCTCCCCTCACAGCCCGAGTCGCTTCAATTTCCCAAGTATAACCGCACCGTGATCGAATCGATCATCTCTGCGGAGTGTGCGGGAAATATCCTTGTGATCAAGACCTACCCCGGACTTGCTCAAGCAGTCGCACTCGGTATCGACAATATGAATCTCCCCAAAATTCTCGGAACCGTCGGCGGGGACGACACGATCATTTCCGTGACGAAGGACTCGGAATACGCGAAGGAAGCGGTCCGCAAGATCCACGACTTGATGCGCTCGCTTTGATCTATGCTGGAAGCCTTACACATTGAAAACATCGCGATCATCAAAACGATCGACGTTGATTTCCGCGACGGCTTCACCGTTCTGACGGGAGAAACGGGCGCGGGAAAATCCATTCTCATTGACAGCATCGAGCTTTTGCTCGGAAAAAAGGCGGATAAGGAGCTCGTGCGAAACGGCGAGACCGAGGCGTCCGTTGTCGGAACCTTCTCGGACCTTTCCATGTCGGCAAGACTTCGCCTTATAGAGCTCGGACTTCTATCAGAGCACGACGACGACGGATCGGTTATGATCAAGCGTACCCTCTCGGTCGACGGCCGCTCTTCGATCCGTTTCTCGGGAAAACCGATCACCCTCTCGATGCTACGCGAAATCGCCCCGCTTCTGATGACGGTCCACGGTCAGAACGATAACGGAGAGCTGCTCAAAAAGAGTACCCATCTCTCACTTCTCGACCGCTATGCCGAGTCGGATGAGCTTCTTTCCGCTTATCGCACGGTGTATGCCGAATATCGCCGCATTTCGGATGAGGAAACGGAATACACAAAAAACACCGCCGAAAGGGAACGTCTCCTTGAAATGCTCGCGTATCAGATCAAGGACATCGATGCTGGAACGCTTTCCGACGGTGAGGAAGAAGCGCTGATGCAGGAGCGAAATCAGCTTCAGTACGCTGAAAAGATCTCGAAAAGCACAGAATTCGGATACCGTGCCCTCAAGGGTTCGGAAAAGGGAAACGCTCTCGTTCTCCTCGAGCGCTCTTCCGCCGCGTTACGTCTCCTGCAGGATATCCTTCCCGAGGCGGAAGCACTCGCTGACCGTCTTGACAGCTGTCGGTATGAGATCGATGACATCGCAGAGTCAACGCGCGCGCTGTCCGATCTCGATTGTACAGATCCGTCTGCGCGTCTCTCCGAGGTCGAAGCGCGTATCACGACCATACGTCGCCTTGAGCGGAAATACGGTGAAACCATCCGAGACGTGCTGCTTTTCCGAGAAAACGCGGCAAAGGAATACGCCCGTCTCAATCGCAGCACCGACTATCTCCTCGAGCTTCAAAAGAAAAGGGAAAAGACGGAAGCGGAGCTTTCCATTCTTGCACGTGCTCTTTCCGATCACAGAAAAACGAAATCGCGGGAGATCGAAAAGGAGATCACAGAAAATCTCGTCTTTCTCGATATGCCGAAGGTCGCCTTCTCAGTACGGATCGACCGTCTTCCGACCTTTTCCGCCTCCGGAACGGACGACGTTGAATTTTTGATTTCCGCAAACCCGAACGAACCCCTTGCGCCGCTGATCAAAATTGCATCGGGCGGTGAACTGTCCCGCGTAATGCTCGCGCTCCAAAGCGTTTTTCTCAACAAGGAGAGCATCGACGCGATCGTATTCGACGAGGTGGACACGGGCGTTTCGGGAAAGACCTCACAGAAGATCGGAATCAAGCTTCGCCTCCTTTCGAGGGGTGCGCAGGTGATCTCAATCACTCATTCACCGCAGATTGCAGCACTTGCCGACCATCATTTTCGAATCAAGAAGACTGAGATAGACGGACGGAACGAGACTTCGCTATGCGAGTTAAACGAAAACGACCGTATTGAAGAGATCGCAAGGATCCTCGGCGGCATTCACGTCACCGACACACAACGTCAGAACGCAAAGGAGCTGATCGCCGATGGCAAAAACATCTGAATTCCCCAAAACGAACGCGATGCGTCGACTTGACCGCGCAAAGATCAAGTACGAGGTCAAGACCTATACCGTAGATGAAAACGATCTTTCGGGAACGCACATCGCCGATCAGATCGGGATCCCTTACGAGCAATGCTTCAAAACTCTTGTAGCAACGGGGGACAAGACGGGTCCCGTCGTGTTTTGCATTCCCGTTTCGAAGGAGATCAATCTAAAGAAGGCGGCTTCGGTCACGAAAAACAAAAAGATTGAAATGATCCACGTGAAGGATCTTCTTATGCTGACGGGATATATCCGCGGCGGCGTTTCGCCGATCGGAATGAAAAAAAGCTTTCCGACCTACATTGACGAGAGCTGTCTCTCATTTGAGAGGATCACGGTAAGCTCGGGAACAAGAGGCGCTCAGCTTCTCCTCAGTGTCGCAGAGCTTCTGAGATTCACAAACGCGACCCCGGTTCAAATCACAGAGTAACAAAACAGTATAGATAAAGGACTACAGATCATGAAAGTTATCAAAGCAAAAATCGCGGATAAGATTCTTCTCAGCATGGAGGAGATCGCAGGGAATCTCCCAAAGGACACACTTCCGTCCGCCGAGGAGATCGTCAACATGCTCGAGTATCCTCCGAACCCCGAAATGGGCGACCTCGCATTTCCTTGCTTCCGGCTCAGCAAGGTGCTTCGCCGCTCTCCCGTACAGATCGCAACCGATATCGCGTCGAATCTGTGCGGATCTCCGATTGCTCGCGTAGAGGTGGTCGCGGGATATCTGAACATTTACATTGACGACGCGTATCTTTCGGGCACGGTGCTTTCGGAGATTCTCAAAAAGCGCGAAGCCTACGGCGCCCCCAATATCGGAGAAAACAAGATGGTCGTGCTCGACTATTCCTCTCCGAATATCGCCAAGCCCTTCCACATCGGACATCTCGGAACGACGATGATCGGTCACTCGCTGAAGAAGATCCACGAATTTGCAGGTTACCGTTGCTACGGCATCAACTATCTCGGTGACTGGGGAACGCAATTCGGCAAGCTGATCGTTGCCTACCGTAAGTGGGGCGACCGTAAAGTGATTGAGAAGGGCGGTATCGACGAGCTCGTTCGCCTTTACGTTCGCATCAACCGCGAGATCGACGGCGACAAAGAGGCAGGGATTCCCGGAAATCCTGAACTTGCCGATGAGGCACGCGCAGAATTTCACAAGCTTGAGATCGGAGACGAGGAGAATATCGCACTCTGGAAATGGTTCAAGGAGATCTCACTCGAGGAATACGAAAAGACCTATCGCCTTCTCGGCGTGACCTTTGACAGCTATCTCGGTGAAAGCTTCTATACCGATAAAATGCCCGCCGAGGTACAGAAACTTCGCGATAAGGGACTTCTGAAGATCGACGACGGCGCTTCGATCGTAGATCTCTCCGAATACGGCATGATGCCGTGCCTGATCCTCAAGAGAGACGGCTCGACCCTCTATCCCACGCGTGATATTGCCGCGGCAGTCTACCGCAAAAACGAGTACGATTTTGACAAATGCATCTACGTTACCTCCTCTCAGCAGTGCCTCCCCTTCCAGCAGTGGTTCAAGGTCGTTGACCTGATGGGCTACGAGTGGGCGGATCAACTCGTCCACGTACCGTACGGAACGGTTAGCATCGGAGGAGCCAAGCTTGCAACAAGAACGGGCAACGTCGTGCTTCTGCGCGATCTCTTCGACACCGCGATCGAAAAGGTCAAGGCGATTATGACCGAAAAGAATCCCGATCTCGAGGATATGCAGGAGACCGCAGAGGCGGTCGGCGTCGGCGCGATCGTATTCTACTACCTTTCGGGCAGCCGTATCAAGGACATCAACTTCACAATGGAGGACGCCTTGAATTTCGACGGCAACACGGGTCCCTACGTTCAGTACACTTATGCACGCACCTGCTCGGTTTTGAACCGCGCCGCTGACGTCAAGGCAGGCGACGACTTCGCCCCCTCGATTACGAGAGAAGAGGAAAGCGCGCTCCTGAAGATCCTCGCGCGCTTTGAAGAAAAGGTTCTTTCCGCGCTCAACGAGTACGAGCCCTCGATCATTACGCGCTACATTCTCGATATCGCGGCGGCGTTCAACCGCTTCTATCACAACTGCCCAATCTTAAATGCAGAGGATCCCGCAGTCAAAGCAACGCGCATCCATCTCACCGAGGCAACGAATATCGTTCTCGGCTCTGCATTCTCTCTGATCTGTCTCAAAAAGACCGAAAAGGTTTAATCATATTTATAAATATAAGAGGTATTCAAAATGTCCGGACATAGCAAATGGAACAACATCAAACGTAAGAAGGAAAAGACCGACGCGCAGAAGGCAAAGATCTTTACGAAGATCGGCAAGGAAATGGCTGTTGCAGTCAAAGCAGGCGGTCCCGATCCCCGCAACAACGCGCGTCTCGCCGCTCTGATCCAGAAGGCGAAAGCAAACAACGTCCCGAACGAAAACATCGAACGTACGATCAAGAAGGCGACCGCCTCGGACGGTGCAAACTACGAGGAGATCGTATACGAGGGCTACGGCCCCGGCGGAGTTGCGATCATCGTGGAAACGACGACCGA
>JAZSIN010000013.1:0-4107 GCA_045533845.1 Eubacteriales bacterium
ATCGGCGGCGGACTTCCGCTCGGCGCGACGCTGCTGTCCGAAAAGGTACAGAACGTGCTCGGATTTGGCGACCACGGCTCGACCTACGGCGGCAACCCCGTTTCGTGTGCGGGCGGCTACAGCGTGGTGTCGCGGCTTGACGACGCGTTTCTCGCGTCTGTGCGGGAGAAGAGCGACTACGTCTTCTCGACGCTTTCGGGCGCAAAGGGCGTAAAGTCGGTCAGCGGTATGGGACTTATGATCGGCATCGAGACCGAAAAGCCCGCGATCGACGTCGTAAGGGCGTGTATCGAGCGCGGCGTGCTTTGC
Organism: Eubacteriales bacterium; assembly: GCA_045533845.1. Classification (GTDB taxonomy): domain Bacteria; phylum Bacillota; class Clostridia; order Oscillospirales; family CAG-272; genus JAZNOQ01. The sequence continues at coordinate 310 of JAZSIN010000013.1, forward strand.
CTCACCGCAAAGCATAAGGTGAGATTGCTCCCCGCGCTGAATATCCCGATGAACGTCCTAAGGGAAGCGATCGAGATCCTGAAGACTGTGATCGCAGAATGATTTTGTCAAGAGAAACAGGAGATAGAGTATGAATCTGAAGGGAAAGCATTTTTTGAAGCTGCTTGATCTCACCCCCGGGGAGATCGAGGGACTTCTTGACCTTTCGGCAGAGCTGAAGGCGAAAAAGAAGGCGGGTATCCCCCACAGAATTTGCGAGGGGAAGAGCATCGCGCTGATTTTTGAAAAGACCAGCACCCGTACGCGCTGTGCCTTTGAGGTCGCGGCGGCTGACCTCGGTATGCATCCGACCTATCTGGACCCGACGGGCTCGCAGATCGGAAAGAAGGAGAGCATTGCCGACACCGCACGCGTGCTCGGCAGAATGTACGACGGCATCGAATACAGAGGCTTCGGGCAGGAGATCGTCGAGGAGCTTGCAAAATACGCGGGCGTTCCCGTCTGGAACGGTCTGACGAACGAGTTCCATCCGACGCAGATCCTTGCCGATTTCCTCACGATCCGTGAGCAGTTCGGCTCGCTTAAGGGTAAGAAGCTCGTTTATATGGGCGACGCGCGCTACAATATGGGCAACTCCCTGATGGTCGGCTGTGCGAAGATGGGAATGCATTTCGTTGCCTGTGCACCGAAGAAGTATTTCCCGAGCGCGGAGCTTGTCGCTACGTGCGAAAAGATCGCGAAGGAAACGGGTGCGACCCTCGAATTCATCGAGGATCCGACCGTCGCAACAAAGAATGCAGACGTCATCTACACTGACGTTTGGGTCTCGATGGGTGAGCCCGATTCGGTCTGGAAGGAGCGCATTGAGGATCTTACCCCCTATCGCGTGACGAAGACGCTGATGGAAAACGCAGGAGCGCAGTGCCGCTTTATGCATTGTCTCCCCGCCTTTCACGATCTCAACACGAAGATCGGCAGGGAGATCTACGAGAAGTTCGGCATCGACTGCATGGAGGTCACGAACGAGGTCTTCGAGAGCGACGCCTCGATCGTCTTTGATGAGGCTGAAAACCGTATGCATACAATCAAGGCCGTTATGGCGGCAACGCTTTAAGAAACTCGGACTGCCTTTCTCTTGGGCAGTCCGAGCTTTGATTTTATAGCATGACGCACAAAAAAGCAAGAGTTTTCGTGAAATACTTGAAAAATCCAAAGAAAAGTGATATAATGAAATGAAAGCTTATGAAAGGAGCCACTCGGAACGTGATAAAGCCGACAAAAAGGAAATTTAAGCTATCCACGACACAGATCATTCTGTGCAGCTTTCTCATAACGATCCTGATCGGAAGCGTTCTCTTGGTGCTCCCGATCAGCTCCTCGGATGGAAACGGCATTTCTTACGTCGATGCGCTGTTTACCGCGACGACCTCAACCTGTGTTACGGGGCTTGTGACCCTTACTACCGTTTCCGCGTTCAGCACGTTTGGTCACGTCGTGATCCTGCTCCTGATACAGATCGGCGGGCTCGGCGTCATCACGATCATGGCGGGCTTTATGATCATGCTTCATCACAAAATGGGGATCGGTGACCGTATTCTTATGCAGGACGCCTTTAATCTCAATACAATGGCGGGACTCTCCCGCTTCGTTCGGAATATTCTCTTCGGAACACTTGTGATCGAGGGGATCGGCGCACTCCTCTATATGCTCGTTTTTGTTCCCGATTTCGGCGCGCGCGGGGTCTGGATCTCGGTATTTACAGCAGTATCCGCGTTTTGTAATGCGGGAATCGATATTATCGGGGAAAGCAGCCTTTGCGATTATGCGACGAACCCGATCATCAACGTCGTGACCTCGCTTCTGATCGTTCTCGGAGGGATCGGGTACGTTGTTTGGTGGGACGTGATCCGCGTTTTGCGGAGCAGAACCGCGCGGAACAGACGCGTATTCAGACACCTGACGCTCCACAGCAAGATCGCGATCGTGTCGACGCTCATTTTGCTGTTCGGCGGAGGTCTCCTGATCCTTGTTTTTGAGTATCGTAACCCCTTGACGATCGGAGATCTGTCGCTTTTTGATAAAATACAGGTATCATTTTTTCAATCGGTCACAACGAGAACGGCAGGATTTGCTACCGTTCCTCAACAAAATCTGACGACCGCAGGCTCGATCCTATCGCTTATTCTGATGTTTATCGGCGGTTCACCCGTCGGAACAGCGGGCGGCGTAAAGACCGTCACGATCGTCGTCTTGCTTTGCTCTGCATTTGCGACGATCCGTAATAAAAGAGAGGCATCGATATTTAATCGCACCATTTCAATTTTTTCGATCCGCAAGGCAGTCGCAGTCGTTACCACGTTTACTTTGATTATGCTTTCCTCGATTCTGCTCCTTGCGGCGTTCACCGATGCGTCTGCGATCGATGTGCTTTATGAATCGGTCAGCGCAACGGGGACGGTCGGACTCTCGCGGGGACTCACGTCAAATTTGGATGCGCTCGGGAAATTCGTGGTGATCGCGACGATGTATTTCGGAAGAGTCGGACCGATCTCGCTTGCTGTAGCGCTTGGAGAGCGAGGAGAAAATCAGAACGTGGTATCAGAGCCCGAAGAAGAGATCAGTATTGGATAAAGGAGTGTAATAGATATGAGAAAGAAAAAGACTTACGCCGTATTTGGACTTGGACGCTATGGTATTGCCGTTGCGAAGGAGCTTGTTGGAAATGGAATGGAGGTGCTTGCGGTCGACATTGATCAGCGCGTGATCAACGATGCGGCGGCATTTTTGCCCGTGTGTAAATGCGCGGATATAACCGACGTTGAGGTCATGCATCACCTCGGGATCGCAGAGATCGATACCATCGTCATTTGTATGGCGAACAATCTGGAATCGAGCGTCATGGCGGTCACGCTGTGCAAGGAGCTCGGCGTCAAAACGGTCATCGCGAAATGTGGAAACGAGATGCATCAGAAGATTCTTTATCGCGTCGGTGCCGACAAGGTCGTATTCCCGGAGAATGAATCGGGTATCCGCCTCGCGAAGAATATGCTGAGCGCAGGCTTTATCGATATGCTTTCTCTCTCGAAGGATGTGTCCCTCGTCGAGATCGACGTGAAGGACGAGTGGGTGGGGAAGAATCTGATCGACTTGAGGCTCCGTAAAAAATACAACTTCAACATCGTTGCCGTCCGTACGGGTGAGCGTGTCGACGCTTCGGTCGATCCGGCCGCCCCCCTTACGAAGGAGATGACCCTCCTCGTGATCGCGAATACGGCTAGTCTGTCGCGGATCAAGTGACGCGGGCGCGGTCTCGTGAAGGCGGCCCCCCGGAGAAAGAAATACCGAAAAGGCTTTGCGGATCTTCCCGAAGCCTTTTTGATATGCAGACCGAAAAAGGATCCGCTCGTAAATACCCACTTGACAAACGGCTCAAACTGTGCTATAATACTTCGTAATGACATTTGAGCAAGAATAAGTAGCCAAAAATCCGGACCTCAGAGAGTTGTCGGGCGGTGCGAGACAATGATTCGGCTTTGGTGAATTCCTCTTGCGAGTTGCGGGTTGAAAGCTGCTTTTTTGTGGGCGCGAGTAGATCCTGCCGGTTGTGACCGTTACATCACGGGGGTGTTACTGCACCCAACGAGGCTTTTGCCGCGAGGCAAGGGCGAAGCAGAGTGGTATCGCGGCATATGCCGTCCCTGCGTTTTTCTTTGGAAAAACGTAGGTTTTTTTATTGTCAAAAATATTCAAAATATGATATGAGAGGGAGCAAAATGAAAGAAAAATTAGAAGCATTAC
>JAZSIN010000003.1:0-1827 GCA_045533845.1 Eubacteriales bacterium
CCGCTTGGCCTCCGACTTCGCGCTTGAAAACGTCATCAAGGAGCACCCCGTGCTTCTGAACCGTGCACCGACGCTCCACCGTCTGTCCATTCAGGCGTTTGAGCCCGTGCTCGTAGAGGGCCGTGCGATTCGTCTGCACCCGCTCGTTTGTACCGCATTCAACGCGGACTTCGATGGTGACCAGATGCCTGTCCACGTTCCGCTTTCTGCCGAGGCACAGGCTGAGGCAAGATTCCTCATGCTTTCGGCAAACAACCTCTTGAAGCCCGTCGACGGACGCGCAGTTACCGTTCCGACGCAGGATATGATTCTCGGCTCCTACTACCTGACGATGCTGAAGCCCGGCGAGCCCGGCGAGGGACGCGTATTCCGCGACTTCGACGAGGCAATCATGGCTTATGAGAACAAGCAGCTCGGTCTGCACGCACCCATCAAGGTGCGCGTGACCAAGGTGATCGACGGGGTAGAGCAGTCCAAGGTCATTGATGCGACGCTCGGTCGTCTCATCTTCAACCGTCCTCTCCCGCAGGACCTCGGCGTTCTGAAGAATCGCAAGGATCCCTTCGAGCTTGAGATCCAGGAGGTCGTTGGCAAGAAGCAGCTCGGCGCGATCATCGACGCCTGCATCAAGGTCCACGGAACCGCAGTCTGCTCCGAAATGCTCGACAACATCAAGGAGATGGGCTACAAGTATTCGACTCGAGCTTCCTTCTCGATCTCGGTCTACGATATGACCATCCCGAAGGAAAAGAACGAGTTCATCAAGGGCGCTGAAAAGCAGGTCGACAAGATCTACAAGCACTACCTCCGCGGTGACCTCACCGAGGACGAGCGCTACCGTAACGTCATTTCGATCTGGGAACAGACCACGAAGAACGTTACGAATGCCCTCATCGGCAGCTTTGACGCGTATAACCCGATCAAGATCATGTCCGACTCGGGTGCCCGCGGTTCGATCCAGCAGATGCGTCAGCTTGCCGGCATGCGCGGACTGATGTTCGCGACCAACGGTAAGACGATGGAGATTCCGATCAAGTCGAACTTCCGCGAGGGTCTTTCGGTGCTGGATTACTTCTCCGGCGCAAGAGGCTCCCGTAAGTCCCTGTCCGATACCGCACTTCGTACGGCAGACTCGGGTTACCTAACCCGTCGTCTCGTCGACGTTTCGCAGGAGGTCATCGTTCGCGAGATCAAGTGTGATACGAAGAAGGGCGCATGGGTAAGCCCCATCGTCGACGGCAAGGACAACAACATCCTCGAGCCCCTTTCCGACCGTATCATCGGTCGTTATACCATTGGCGAGATCGTTCATCCCGTTACGGGTGAGGTCATCATCGGCGACGATGAGATGATCACGGACGACATCGCAAAGAAGATCGAAGCAGCGGGTATCGACAAGGTCTATATCCGTACCATCATCCAGTGCCATGCAAAGCACGGCATTTGCGCACACTGCTACGGCGCAGACCTTGCCTCGGGCAAGCTCGTCAGCGTTGGTGAAGCGGTCGGTATCATTGCGGCACAGGCGATCGGCGAGCCCGGTACACAGCTGACGATGAGAACCTTCCACTCGGGCGGTGTCGCAGGCTCCGACATTACGCAGGGTCTTCCCCGTGTCGAGGAGCTGTTTGAGGCTCGTCAGCCGAAGAAGCCCGCTGTTTTGACCGAGGTTCGCGGTACCGCGCACATCGGTATGTCAGAAAACTCCAACATTCATACCGTTACCATCCATCCCGATGCAGAGCAGCCCGAAGGTGTTGCTCCGGAGGTTAAGGAGTACCAGATTCCTTACGGAACGAAGCTTTCCATCATCGAGGGTCAGCATCT
>JAZSIN010000273.1:0-7928 GCA_045533845.1 Eubacteriales bacterium
GGGAGAAGCACTCTTTTTTACACGCGCCACATCCGTTGCACTTGAGTGCGTGAATGGCCTCTGCTCTCTTGGAGGAAAGTCCCTCGGGATTGTGACACCACACACACCTAAGGGGACAGCCCTTGAAGAATACGGTGGTGCGGATTCCGTCTCCGTCGTGTACGGCAAAGCGCTTGATTTCAAATATGGTAGCTTTCATACGGCCTCCTCTTTACGGTCTTTACGGAATAAGTGCCTCTGCCTGACGAATAAAGCCGTCCTGCTCCTTTTTACTGATGTTGTTCCAAAGCACGTTCCAGCCGCATACGCGGATCTGCAGATCCTGATATTTTTCGGGATGTGCCTGCGCGTCGCGAAGCGTATCGGCATCAAATACGTTGATGTGGATCGCATGTCCGCCGCGGCGTACGAAGGTCATAAGAAGACCGTACATCGCGTTGAGTCCGTCATCTCCCTTGACTGCGGAGGGGAGAAGACCGAGGTCGAGCGTGGCATCGAAGGGGAAGGCGGTGGCGTCAATCTTGGTTGCAGAGAGGATCGCGGCAGTCGCGCCCTCTCTGTTCTGTCCCATCGATGCCGAGATGTTTTTGGAAAGCTCCTCACCAAAGGCTCTTCCGTTCGGGGACGCGGCAGTCAGCTTGCCTTGTGTATAGGACATACGCGCCACGTGGAAGCCGCAGATCCATTTTCCGTCGCGCGCGTTTTCTCTTCCGCAAAGATTCTTTGCAATAAAATCAACGAGATCCACGGCGATCGCGTCGGGACGCTCCTTGTTGTTGCCCCACTTTTCGCGGTCGAGAAGAAGCCTTTTGCGGAGCAGCTCCGCACCCTCGAAATTTTTGTCAAGAACGGACACGAGCGCGTCAAGCGTCAGCTCCTTTTCTTCGTATACGTATTTTCGGATCATCATAAGGGAGTCGGTAATGTCGCCGAGGAAGCCGAAGAGTAGAACCGAATCATTGTAGGCACTGCCCCCGCCGATCGCGTCCTTGGCCTTTTCGAGACAGGAGGGGAAGGTCGCGGAGAGGAGGGAGAGGGGATTGATCTCGGGAAGATACGCTTCAAAGCCGTTGACTGTTTCGACCGAGAGATCAATGAGACGAAGGAGCTGACGCTTGTATTCCCTGTAGAGGTCTTCAAAGCTCGCGTAATCACAAAGTGCAGGGCTTTCCATACCGGAAAATATGCCCGTTACGCTGTCATGCCCACGGTGTAAGGCGTATTCAAGCGGCTTAAGCATATTGAGGTAATTCATTTGTGAGCTGTACGACCCCTGAACCGCGTATTCGTAGCATCCCGTGATATGGCAGGTCCTCGCCTCCTCCGGTGTAGCACCCACCCGTTCAAGGGCGCGTCTGATGGTCAGATCCGAAACGAAGGCGATGCTGTTCTTTCCTCTGCGGATCATATCGAGTGCCTTCAGGAGCAGATCCTTCGGCGTGGACTCACATACCTTGATCTGGATCTTCGGATTATAGATCCCCATTTCATCGTAAACGTCAAGGAACAGATAGGAGAGCTCATTTATGAGCGTAGAGCCGTCCGCATTCTCACCGCCGAGATATACGGGCTGATTCCAATAGTTTCCGATCGCGGTAAACTGCAGGAAATAGTATGCGAGGTCGGCCTTAAGCTCCTCCTTGGAGACGCCTCTTTGGAGATCGCCTTCGAAAAACCTGCGGAATGAGCTGTCAAATCCCGAAAGGGAGCGCACCTGAAGGCAGTCCACGTGCTCGCTGATCATAAAATACAGATAGGAGAGCAGGAGTGCCTCGTAAAAGCTTTGCGGTGCACCCGTGCGGAGCGTATTCAGTGCCTTTTTCATTTTGTCGGGGGTCGCCGCCGCGGAAAGTCGCTCGATAAAGAGAAGGATGGACTCATAGGTGATCCTGATCCCCTCAAAAAAGGCATTCTCCTCCTCGCTTCGCTCTTTCGTTCTGCGGATGCGTTCGGATTCCGCGAGGATTCCCGCGAAGCCGAGATCAAACAGCCTGTCCCAAACGGGGACGCTGTGGTCGTAGTCAGGACGGAGTGCTACGATTCCGTCGTGCTCAAGCTGATAGCGGCGAGCGCCTACCTCGGGAACGGTCTTAAGTAGCACCTCCTTCCTCCATTCTTCGATCAGAACCCGTCTGAGCGGGCGGTCTACCATATTGATCGCGGGGAAGATATCTCGCTCGTCACAAGAAATTCTTGTGTTTTTCAAAACGTATTCGAGCGCCCGCGCCTTGCGGATGGGATGTGGGAGCTGTTTGATTGCATTGTCGTTTTCGATAATGCCCGTTAGGATCTCCTCGGGAGCCATACCGCTTTCCTCTGCGAACAGCTCATCGCGGCGGATAAAACGCTTGAAGGAATTAAAGGGCTTCTCAGTATCGTGATATTTATTCACAATATAATCGAAATCCTGCTGCTTTATATATTTCATAAGAATCTCCTCCGAAGGGATTTGTTTACGGGAATATCCTATCATTTTTTGATGGATTTGTAAATGAATAAAAAAATATACTTGACGAAATCGAAACAATATTGTATAATATCTGTGAGGTGATGAAGATGAACGAGCTTTGGAAAAGTGTCCTGATAACCAAAGTCAGCGGTGCCGTATACGTTGCGCCGAATACAGGAAAATTCGTACACAAAAACTGTCCGTTTCACGGCTTTGTCCTGAATGACTCCGATGTGGTGAGAGATTACTGCTTTGACGACGGACGCGTGATGCGGACGGAAGGGAACAGCCTCTTTTATTTGCCGAAGGGCTCGACCTATCATGTAAGGCAAATCCGAGACGGCGGATGCTATGCGATCAACTTTGACGCGGATATTTCAGACGAACCCTTTTCACTTTCCCTTCGGAACGCCGACTCACTTCTCAGCAGCTTTAAAGCGGCGATCGACGCGTGGCGAGGGAGGAAGGATGTATGCAGGATCCTTGCGATGCGCGCCTTATACGACGCTGTTTATAAAGCGTTGAAGGAAACGAACAGACAGTACGTGTCGGCGACACAGTTTTCGGTCATCGCTCCTGCGGTCGAGGAGATCGACCGCTCGTTTACTAAGAACGATCTTACCGTTTCCTATCTTGCGTCGCTCGCGGGGATCAGCGAGGTCTATTTCAGGCGGCTGTTTCTGTATTCGTTTGGCGTCTCGCCGAAGGAATACGTGATACAAAAGCGGATGGAATACGCCAAAACGATGTTGAGATCGGGAGACTTTTCGGTTGCTGAGATCGCGACGCAGTGCGGTTACTCCGAGCCCTGCCACTTTTCGAGAGAATTTACGAGGCGCGTGGGAGTACCGCCGAGCCAATACGTAGACGGATGAAAAAGGGCAATATCAAACCGATTTTTGGATCGGAATGGTATTGCGCCCTGTGGTTTACGGAAAGATGTTTCCGACATTCTCAGCACATTCGGGATAAAGATCGCGAGCGGCAATGGATCGCGATGCTCGTTAATAGAAAATTTACAAAAAAAGTTGCTGTTATCGTTGCAATTTATCCTTGCTTTTGGTAAAATATAAGAGCCAAACAATCTTAATATTCGTAGCTATAGGGGATTTTTCCTTTGTGGAAATCTATAGTTTTTTGTCATACCTCGGATGATCCCGTTTCGGTAAAAACGCGGCTCCCATCTGATGGTATGGATATCCTATACTACGAAGAGATTGTTTGGCGACAATTGGGGTTTGCGTTTTTCGGTGCGCTGACTTCGGTTGGCGCACTTTTTGTCTTTAAGGGGGAAAATACTATGAGAAAGCTTACTATTCTTTGCATCCTGTTGCTCGCTTTCGCTATAAGCCTCGGATCATGTGATTTAAGCGACAGTGAAGCAGGATCCTCCGAATCCTCGCAGTCACCTACAGAAGGGGTAGTCACACCCTCGGGCGATCCGACCTCGGCGGCAGATACCGGGACGGAGAACGAACCTGTCTCGACAGGCGAAAATACAACAGAGAATGAGCCGACCTCGGTAGAGGAAGTTACAACAAAGGATGAGTCTCATTTGATAAATGAGAGCACCTCCGAGTACGGATTGTCTTCTTCCGATGAAACGACCGACATTGAGACGAGCACGGAGTCGGAACAAACGTCTCCTTCTCACGAGCATACCCCCTCTGAATGGATCGTTGACAAGGAGGCGACCTGCAAGGAGGCGGGATCAAGATACAAGGAGTGTACCTCGTGTGAAACGGTGCTTCTGACCGAAGAAATTGAAAAACTCACGACGCACGTTTATACCAACGACTTGGATCGGGACTGCAATGTGTGCGGAGAAGAAAGAACGATTATCTGTGAGCACACGAATACAACTGTTGTTTCGGGCAAAGAGGCAAGCTGTACGGAGGCAGGACTTAGCGATGGAGTGATCTGTAGTGACTGCTCGGAGGTGATTACGCCCCAAACGCCAATTCCTCCCTCTCATAAAGAGCGGATCATTCCCCGGGTTGAGCCGAAGTGTGATAGCGAGGGATCCACGGAAGGGAAGGATTGCTTGATATGCCATACGGTTATTCAGAAGCCGGAGCGGATCGGACCACTCGGGTGCACCGGTGGAGAATGGATCATCGAAACCGAGCCGACGGAGTTCGAGGCGGGTGAAAGACGCAAGGTATGTATTCGATGCGGTAAGGTTGTATGCACAGAGGTAATCCCTCCTTATCTCGAGGAGGATGGAAGCAAGGGACTTGAATACATCTTCTCCGAGGATAAAATCATCATCATTTCAATCGGGGATTACAATAGCGATAAGCTCATCATTCCCACGTCGATCAGCGGTCTCCCCGTTGTTGGAATTGAAGACGGCGCATTTAAGGATTGTACGGATCTTACGAGTATCAAAATCCCCAATTCCGTAACCTATATCGGAAACAGCGCGTTCGAAAATTGCTCTGCCGTAACCGTAGTCACACTGCCCGATTCCCTTAAGCGCATCGGGAATGATGCGTTCAAGGGCTGTAAGCTGATCTCCGAGATCACGATCCCTGCATCGGTCACGGAGCTGGGAAGCGGTATTTTTGACGGAGCAAAGAAGCTCGGAACGCTGTACTATAATGCGAGCGTAGCTCCGGTGGGCGAAATATTTGCGTCTACCAATATTTCGAACGTGATCTTTGGTGGGACGGTCATTCCCGCAGGCATTTTGGAAAATGCCACGAAGGTATACAGCGTCAGTATGACGGACAGCGTGACGTCGATCGGGAATCGGGCGTTTTGCGGTTGCAGCGGTCTTGAATCTGTTCAGATAGGAAAAAATGTAAAGACGATCGGTGAATCGGCTTTTTACGGATGCGATAAGCTGGAAGGTATAGAGATCCCGAACGGCGTGACTTCAATAGGAGGCTCTGCATTCGGTCAGTGCACGCGTCTCGGGACGGTCGTGCTTCCGCGCAATCTTTCAAAAATTGAAGCTTACGCGTTCCAAAGGTGTTCTGCACTAAAGAGTATTGAAATTCCCGCAGGAGTAACGACGATAGGGGAAGGGGCGTTCGAATGGTGTACCGCATTGAAGAGTATAACCCTGCCTGATTCGATCGAGGTCATTGAGCGAAACGCATTTATTCAGTGCACTCTTCTCGAAACGGTTTATTTCTCGGGAAGCGAAGAAGAGTGGCTCGGTGTGACGATCGGCACGAATAATGCTCCGCTCATCGATGCGCAAAAGGTGTACGGAGGCTGATACTGAAAAATAAAGGGGTTGTCTCATTGAGACAGCCCCTTTCTTTTATTTCTTTTCCCAATTTTCGGGCGTCGGGAATTTATGCTTGATTCCCAAGTGCTCTACGCAGTAACGATATTTTTCGAGCTCCGATTCGTCAGGGGTTTTCGGCTTACCGGAATTATCCGTACAGACGCCTTTATGAAGGTGCCACCAACCGAGGTCCTTGAAGTGATAAGACTCGCCGCTTCCGACCCCGCCGCAGGCAAAGGCGGTGGGGATCGGTACACCCTGCTTCAGCTCCTCCTTTAACTCTTCGAGGAAGCACTGATAAACCGCTCTGGGGGTACACTCGTGCCTCTTACAGATCGAAGCGGCAATGCCAACCACTTCACCAAGCATACCGAGTGTGCGCATTACCCTGATCGCCGAAAAGGCAATGTGACTCGTACTGACGAGACGACCTCCGATAAATAAGTTGTCTATATCCTTTGCATACAGGCAACGGTAGGGGACAGGGCAGGCAAACGGCATTTTCAAGTGATATGCAAACGAACGGAAGGCCTCTCCGAAATTTTCCTCGTTGATCGGCTCGGGGTAGTGAATATCGATCCCCCAAGTGATCTTCGCGGTACCGTCCGGGTAATCGATTTGTTTTTCAAAATCGTTCTGCGTTAAAATGTAGTCTCCCTTTACGCGATAGCTTTCCCGCTTTCCTCCAAACGGAGAGACCCATTTGATCTGCCGCTTTGCAAAACGCTCTTTGTCCTTACAGTGATTTTTCTGATAAGACCAATTCGCGTAGATCGCACGTAGACCGTAATCGCGAATGTATTCGGTCTCCTTTACCATATCACGGGTAAACCCTGTTTCTTGCTCCCAGTCACCCGAAAAGCAGTTCAGATACGAGGCGTCATTAAAATGCAGATTCCAATCGAGATCAGGAAAATCGCAAGCGGTCTCCTGCTCTTCAGAGTACCAACGAATGGACTGTCCCATAACAAGATCCTTGTGCGTTTCGGGAGCTAACTGTTCTCCGAACTCACTTTTCGAGTCGGTTCCGTACATCAGCTCCGCGCCGCCGAGCCGTGCGAGTATGCCGTCGCCGCTACAGTCCGAAAAGAGCCTTCCGAAAATTTTGGTCTTTTTTCCGCTGTGCGTGTTGGTACAGATCACAGCCGCGATCCGATCTCCGACCTTTTCGATCTCGAAAACGGCTTCGTTCAACAGAATGCTGCAGGGCTCCTTGTTTCCGCAGGGGACATTAAAGGCGAAGCGCTTTCGTGCATCTTCAAAATATTCTTCCTTGTAGAGGGTAGGATGCCCCATAACGGGCGCTATTTCCCGAACGACGTCGCCGAGATGCTCGTAAGGGGGATATTTTATCCGCCCGCCCAGGCAAACGCGGATCTCGGAGCTGTTGCAGCCACCGAGAACAGGTCTGTCGTTAATAAGCGCAACAGAGCAGCCCTTTCTGCGAGCAGATAGTGCAGTACAGATCCCGGCGATCCCTCCGCCTACAACGACCAGATCGTATACCGTTTCTTTGATGCGAATCTCCTTCCAATTCAGTCGTTTCCGCATTGCGTCTATGCTTTCGACGTTGTTACTCGGAATGCTTTCCGAATCGGTAATGTAAATGGCGTCACACCGCCCGTTAAAGCCCGTAAGATCGTGGAGTGCCAGCGTGTGCTTGCCTTTTGAAAGCTCGATTTGCCCTGCAAGCTGCCACGCCCAATCCTTACCGTTTGTCCCGAGCGTACTAGATAAAGGCTTGCCGTCAAGCAGGATCTCAAATTTTCCTGCCGACTCGGAAATGCTCCAGACCGCAGTCCAGTCGCGGGTAAGAGCCCAGATACGGTACGTTCCCGCGTAGGGGATCTCGATCTCATCGTAGGCGTCGGAAACGGGAATTCCCATACCGTGCGCCATAAGATACGCTGAATGGATCACCTCCATTGACGCGCTGTCGATCACCCAACCGCCTCGGTTTTTAAGGCTTTCCGCTTCAACAAAAAGCTCGTACATCCTAACTATCCTCCGTTATAAGGGGTTTACCTGCTTATCAATACCCCAAACCGTAACGTCCTCAACAACGGCTCTCTGAGGAAGATTTGCCACGTAAAGAACAGTTTCTGCAATATCCTCGGGTAACAGCTTATCTGTAGTCTCTCCAATTCCGCAAGCGCTCTGGAATCCGGTGCTCGCCGACGACGGAACAACGCAAGTAACTCTTACGTTGTAGGGCTGCATTTCAAGATACATTCCCTT
>JAZSIN010000249.1:0-1836 GCA_045533845.1 Eubacteriales bacterium
GAGGTTGCGGAGTCCGAAGCCGAGGTTGCTCCTCAAGGATCTGTAGAGGCTGCATCCGTTGAAGTGGAAAAGGAAGAGCAGGACGAGGATCCGAAGCTCCGCGAAGCGATCGAGATCGCGATCCGAACGAACAAGGCCTCCACCTCGCTTTTACAGAGAAGGCTTGGGATCGGTTACGGCAGATCGGCGCGTCTGATCGACCGTATGGAGGAGCTCGGGATCATTGGTCCCGCAGTCCGCTCGGGACAGCGCGCGCTTCTGCTTTCGAGAGAAGAGGCACTTTCCCGCTACGGCGTTGAGCCCGAGGGAATCGAGACGCCTCTCGCAGAGGTTGAAGACGATGTTTTGGTGCTTGCTTCGCCGGTGACCGAGACGGTCCTCGACTTCGGTCTCTCTCCGGAGACCGTGACGGCGATTCCCGAGGCTCCCTCCGAGGAGAAGCGTGAGAAAACCGATCGCAGAGGTGCGTCGAGCCGCAGAGGTGATCCGCACGAGAGAGCGGTAATGGACAAGGATCTTGCCCGCTCGTCGATCTACGCGGTGATCGAGCGTCTCGGAGATCCCGAGCGTCGCGTTCTCATCGAGGAGGCGATGAAGCTGATCCCGCTCACTGACGAGGAGCGTGCGGACAACCATCCGACATCTCTCTTCAATCGCGTCAGAAGCGTCGTTGGCTCTATGCTTGCAGAGGAGCTGGCACAGAAGCGGATCGTCGCAGACGGAAGACGCCTTTCTGTTCCCAAAACGGAGGAGCCGGCTTCCGATCGCGTGACAGAAGAGGAAATGGCCCCGATCCTTACTGAGCCGCAGGCAACCGAGCGCGCGGCTGTTGAGATCGAGCTTGATTTCAGAAGCACCGACAAGGTCGATCCCGAGACTGTGATCGACGAGGATGACGAGCAAGAACTGCTGCTTGATTCCACTCCGAAGGAGGAAGAGCCTGAGATCCCCACCGCTTTGGAGATGCCCGAGGAGGAACCCGTGCCGATCGAGCCCGCGCCCGTGCGCGAGTCCATTCGGAGAACGCGTCAGCCTCGCGGCGAAAGGCGTACGCTGTCACAGCCTGCGGGCGGTATCCTGCTTGTCACCGAGGAGGAGCTTGAGCGCGTGATTCTGTCCGCACTTCGCCGCAATTCCGCGACGAAAAACGATCTTCTCGCGATTCTGAAGCGCACCTATGTCGATCCGCACCGCCTCACGAGAGAGGAAGAAAACCGCATCTACACGGTTGCGGGTAATCTTCTTCAGAAGCTCGTGAATCGCGGAACGCTCCAGAACAACGACGGACGCTATCTGCAGAAGCCGAGTCAGCGTGTTCTGAATCCCGGCAGAGCCCCAGGCGCTTCGTTTACCGGAAACGTAGAGGCAAGATTCATCACCGAGCTGAACCGTCAGAGCGGCGACTTCTTCGAGCAGTTCGCTGCAAGACTTCTCGAAAAATATTTTGAGATGAGCAACATTCGTGTGGACGCGAGCTACGTCGTCGGCGGATCGGACGATAACGGCATCGACATTATGCTCGAAACGACCGATTGGCTCGGTTACAAGGAGCGTGTCTTCGTTCAGGCGAAGAAGCGCGCGACACAGCCCGTAACCCTGAAGGAGGTCCGCGAATTCTACGGCGCACTTTGTGCTGAGGAGGGAACGCGCGGCGTATTCATCACGACGTCGAGCTTCTGTATGGAGGCGTCGAAGATGATCGGAAAGATCCGGAATCTCATTGCGATCGACAAGCGCAAGTTGTTTGCACTCGCCGAGCACTGTGAGGTCGGACTCGTCCGCGATGAGGAGGGAAGACTCCTTCTCGACGAAAACCTCTTCCTTGACTACGAGGTG
>JAZSIN010000019.1:0-6840 GCA_045533845.1 Eubacteriales bacterium
CGCGGTACCACTCAAATTACGGAAAAGCTCCGTCACTTACCGAGCTCAAATAAGCTCTTTGCCTTTACGCAGCAATACGGAAGGAGTCTACTCGGCGCAAGCCTTTCGGTCCTCCGACTCAGAAGGGATAGGTCTTGTGGAGTCCCCGCCGCTGTCTCGCACCAACCGACAGCTCTCTGGAAGCGTTACGCTCCGACCCTCTTCATCACAGTCGTTCTTGTGATATTCAAATTTTACCCAAATTATAGCACCGAAAATACGGTTTGTCAATACCTTTTTTGAAGTTTTTTGTTTTTTTACGAAAAAAGTACGCCCCGCACCTATCTTTCGGATGGGCGCAGGGCGCTGCTTCGGAGACGCTCCGAAACGGTCAAAACTCACGAATACCGCACGTCAGCCGTGCCGTCTCCACGGTACGTGATGCGGTCTCCCGAATCGTTCAGCGAATCCATATACGCAAGGAATTCCTCCTTCGACGCGAACTCGGGCTTGTAGTTTGCGACGATCTCCTTCGCGCGCTCAGCTCCGTTTCCAAGAAGGAGCGAGACCATGGTGAGTTGCCACTTCGCGTTTTCCACACAGGCAAGGACGGGATTCGCGATCCTGTAATCGTTACCGTGGCCCGTGCCTGCCGCGCCACCCGCGTACGGATGGACAACGGGCATAATGCGCGAGAGATCTCCCATATCGGTGCTGCCCGTGCCGACGTTCATTTTTCTGCTGACCTCGACGTTCGGGAGAGCGATCGCCGCAGCCTCCATGGCGACATCCATCATGTTACTGTCGTTTTCAAGCGGTGCGTAGCCGGGAATGTCAATGATCTCGACGTTCGTTCCGATCGACAGAGCCGCGCCTGTGAGCGCGCGGTTGACTCTGAGGTTTGCGCTCTTGATCGCCTTGAAGGTCTTTCCGCGGACGTAGCTTTCGAGACGGACGGTCTCGGGGATCGCGTTGACCATATCGCCGCCGTGCGTGATGATCGGATGCACGCGGATGAGGTTCGCCTCGGTAAAGGTCTCGCGGATCGCGTTGATCGCGTTCAGACCGCAGGTCGCGGCGTAAAGCGCATTTCTGCCGTTCTGCGGTGCGCCGCCCGCGTGCGCGGCCTTGCCCTTATAAATGACATTTTTGGTAATACAGCCGACCGATCCCTTTCTGACCCCGTAGGAGCCCGAGGTGTGCACCATAAAGGCGAGATCGACGCCGTCGAAGAGTCCGCGCGAGAGAAACTCGGGCTTGCCGCCGAAGTACTTGATCGTTCCTTTTTTGCGGAGCTCGGAGCGGTATTCGATCTCGAGAAGCTCCTCTGCGGGAACGGCGCAAAGACGGATCTTACCCGACAGTCCGTCGAGCATATGGGGCTCCTTCAGAGCCGCCGCGACGCCGACGAGGGCGGCGCACTGTGCGTTGTGTCCGCAGGAGTGGACTGCGCCCGTCTCGGGATCGGCTTCGGGGTGCGCGGGGCAGATGATCGAGTCAAGCTCGCCGAGGATCAGAAGCGTGGGGCCGGGGCGGCCGGTGTCGAGATCGGCACAGAAGCCCGTGATGCCCTCTGCACGTACGATGTCGTAGCCGAGAGACAGGAAGGTGTCCTCCATATATTTCGACGTCTTGAATTCCTTATAGCCCGTTTCGGGATTCTTCCAGATGAAGCGCTCGGTGTCAAGGATCAGCTGTCGGTGCTTTTCGACCGCTGCTGCGATGTTTTGCATAATGATGTCCTCCGTTTATTTGTTTTTGCTTTTTCTTTCGGAAAGAGTTACGAGAATCGCACCTCGGCAGTACCGTCCTCACGGTAAGCGATGCGGTCTCCGCAGTCGTTCAGGGAGTCGATATACGCAAGGAATTCCGCCTTTGAAGCGAACTCGGGCTTGTAGCTCGTAGCGACCGTCCTTGCGCGTGCCCCACCGTCCTTCAGAAGCAGGGTGATGATCCCGACCTGCCACTTGGCGCTTTCAACGCAGGCGAGAACGGGATCCACGATCTCGTAATCGTTTCCGTGTGAGGTGCCCCTTCCTCCGCCTACCTTCGGCTGGAAGACGGGCATCACGCGCGACAGGTCGCCCATATCGGTGCTTCCCGTTGCGATGCTCGTGGACGAACGGTATTCTACGTTTGGCGTAGCGAGCTCTGCCGCCTCTCTTCCGACCTCGATCATCTCGACGCTGTTGTCAAACGGTGCGTATCCGGGGGAGTCAATGATCTCAACGTTCGCACCGATTGAGAGCGCCGCACCCGTAAGTGCGCGGTTGACTCTGAGGTTTGCGCTCCTGATCGCCTTGAAGGATCTTCCGCGGACGAAGCTTTCGAGTCTTACGGTCTCGGGGATCGCATTGACCATATCGCCGCCGTGCGTGATGATCGGATGCACGCGGATGTAATTTGCCTCGGTAAAGGTCTCGCGGATCGCGTTGATCGCATTCAGTCCGCAGGTCGCGGCGTAAAGCGCGTTTCTGCCGTTCTGCGGCGCACCGCCCGCGTGGGCCGCTTTGCCTTTGTAGATAATGTTTTTGACGATACAGCCGAGCGAGCCCTTAGAGGCTGAAAAATGATCCTTTGTGGAGGTGTGCATCAAAATGGCGATATCGGAGGAGTCAAAGTAGCCGCGTGAGAGAAACTCGGACTTGCCGCCGAAGTACTTGATCGTGCCCTTCTTCCGAAGCTCGGAGCGGTATTCAATTTCAAGCAGCTCCTCTGCGGGAACGGCGCAAAGGCGGATCTTACCCGACAGTCCGTCGAGTATACCGGGCTCACGGAGAGCCGCCGCAACGCCGACGAGACCGGCGCACTGCGCGTTGTGACCGCAGGAATGCACCGCGCCCGTCTCGGGGTCTGCATCGGGGTGCGAGGGGCAGATGACCGAGTCAAGCTCTGCGAGGACGAGGACCTCAGGGCCCGGGAGACCCGTGTCGATGACGGTATAAAAGCCCGGAATATCCCCGGCTCTTACGATGTCGTAGCCAAGAGACTCGAAGGTGTCTTCCATATATTTCGACGTTACGAATTCCTTGTAGCCCGTTTCGGGATGTTTCCAAACGAAACGCTCGGTGTCGAGGATCAATTGGCGGTGCTTTTCGACCGCATTGATGATGCTTTGCATATTGGTGCTCCTTTTCCTTATTCTTTATCATCAATTATATTATTGTCATCAATTATACCCCTCCACTCGTTAAAAGTCAATAGATTTGCATATGTTTTAGACTTTTTCTGCGCGGTAATTACTCCTTTCCTCCAGATTTTTCAAAACACGCGGTTTGTTCTTTCGGATAATTCCCCCGAAAATCGGAAATACTGTCAGTGTGGAAAAAGATGAAAGGATGAGCGTAGAGGGATGGAAATGAAGAAAGACAGAAAGCGAACCGAAGAGGGCAGGGGAATGCTCCGCTTTGAGCGTCCCGTACGCATTCTCTCTGCGGCTTCGGTGGTCGGGAAAAAGGAAAAGGACGGACCGATTGGAGACGCGTTCGACCTGTCCGACACGACCGACCGCTTCGGACAAAAAACTTGGGAAAAGGCGGAAAGTGAGATGCAACGCCGCGCCTTTCGCATTGCGCTGAAGAAGGCTGGACTTGGGATCGATGCAGTCGACGCGCTCTACGCGGGAGATCTTCTCAATCAATGTGCGGGATCATCGTACGGGCTTTTGTCCTTTGACGTGCCCTATTTCGGGCTGTACGGCGCGTGCTCGACGGCGGCGGAGGGGATCTTGCTGTCGGGGATGGCGGTCGCGGCGGGATACCATCGCGTTGCGGCGGCGGTCACCTCCTCGCACTACTGTTCCGCTGAGCGACAGTACCGCACCCCCGTCGAGTACGGCGGGCAGAGAACTCCGACTGCGCAGTGGACGGTCACGGGCTCGGGGGCGTTCCTTCTCGCATCGGGAGAGGACGGCATACCTCAAGCGGAAGAGGGAGGAGATCTACGCTTTCGAAGCGTCCTCCTCACGGGCGGGATGGCGGGGATCGTTGTCGAGAAGGGGATCTCGGACGCCGCGAATATGGGCGCTGCGATGGCACCCGCAGTCCTCTCGACTCTCGTTCGGTGGTTTCGCTCGACGGGGACGCGCCCTGACGACTACGACCTCATCGTCAGCGGCGACCTCGGACACGAGGGCGTGTCGATCCTTCGTGAGCTTCTGTCGGTCGAATACGGAATCGCGGACGAAAAAAGGATCACCGACTGCGGCTCTATGATCTATTCGAAGGACGTGCAGGACACGCACGCGGGCGGCTCGGGCTGTGGGTGCTCGGCGGTCGTCCTTGCGTCGTGGATCCTGCCGCGCATTGAACGAGGCGAGCTCAAGCACGTTCTCCTCGTCGGTTCGGGCGCGATGATGAGCCCGGGGAGCATTCAGCAGGGTGAGGCGATCCCTGCGGTCGGACACCTGATCGCACTCGAACACGGCAGCGGGAATGGAGGGGAGGACGAATGAACGAGCTTCTCTTGTCTCTTATCCGCGCGTTTCTCGTCGGCGGCGCGATCTGCGTTCTTGTACAGCTTCTGATCGACAAAACGCGGCTCACGCCTGCGCGTATCCTCGTTCTTCTCGTCGTTTCGGGTGTCGTTCTCGATGCGCTTGGACTGTTCGAGTCGATGAAGGAATTCGCGGGCGCGGGCGTGACCACGCCGCTTTGCGGCTTCGGCGCGCTGATCGCGAGGGGCGTCCGTAAGGCAATCAACGAAAAAGGACTCCTCGGCGCTCTGACGGGCGGACTCACTGCGGCGGCAGGCGGTACGTCAGCGGCTATCGTCTTCGGTTACCTTGCCGCCCTCTGTACGAGAGGAAGACCTAAGCGTTAAAGGTGGGGGCGCGAAAGTACCCGTCTCAGTGCGGAGGATTCCGTAACCGTGTACCTGCTCTGTTGCAAGGAAGCGCGTCCTTCGGGATAAAATTATCGTACAGGCAAAAAACGAGCCCTCCCCATCATAAGGATAGGATCAAATCACCGAAAAACGAATGGGGAGGACTTTATTATGCTTCAGTTGATCTTATCCTTTTTTACACGCTTCTACCATATGATCCTCGGGATCGAGGTGCCGCGATCCTTTCCGCCGCCCCTTGCGCCCGAGGAGGAGCGCGCGCAGTTTCTCCTCGCCGCAAAGGGAGACGAGGACGCGCGGCAAAGGCTGATCCTACATAACCTGAGGCTCGTGTCGCACGTTGTGCGGAAGTATTACGCCTCGAGGGAGGAGAATGACCGTGAGGATCTCGTTTCGATCGGCATCATCGGACTCGTCAAGGCGGTCGACAGCTTTCGTGTTGAGAACGGTGCAAGATTCGCGACTTACGCTGCACGGTGCATCCAAAACGAGATCCTGATGCATTTCAGAAGCCGCAGAAAAACGCAGGGTGAGGTGTCGCTCTCTGAAACGATCGACGTTGACCGAGACGGGAATCCGCTCACCTACGCCGACGTCATCAGCTTTGAAGACAACATTGCGGAGGAGGTCGAACGGAAGATCCGCGTCGAGAAGGCGATGCGCTACGTCGGGAGCGTCCTCGACGACAGGGAGCGGCAGATCATCCGTATGCGTTACGGACTCGCGGGAAAGCCTGCTATGACACAAAAGGACGTCGCAGAGCGTCTCGGGATCTCGCGCTCTTACGTCAGCAGGATCGAAAAGGGAGCACTTGAGAAACTGAGGGCGGCGTTCGGGGAATCGGAGTGACATAAATTCAACCAAATCGACAGAAAATATTAAAATTTGTTATTTTTCTTCGACTGCTTGACATCTCCGTGAAATTTTCCTATAATGGTTTAAGGGCGAGGAATGTCTCTCGACCATTTTTCGGGTTAAAAGGAGAAGAAAACCATGAAGCTTGGTGTCAGCAGTTACAGCTTTCGGAAATATCAAAAGGCGACGGGATGCGATTTTGTCGCGCTTGCCGATAAAGCGAAGGAGCTTGGCTTTGACGGAATCGAATTCCTCGAGATCCGCGGAGAGGATCCCATAGGCGAGGCGAAACGCATCCGCGATCACTGCGCGGAGCTCGGACTTCCCATCGTTGCCTACACGATCGGGGCAAATCTGCTTTCCGATAACGTAGAAGAGGAGGTCGCACGACTGAAACGCTCTGTGGAAGTCGCGGCGGCACTCGGCGCGCCTGTTATGCGACACGACGTTTCGACGAAGCTGAGACCCATCGAGGGCTATACGTGGGAAATGGGGATCGACGAGATGGTCCCCGCGATCAGGGAGATCACCGCGTACGCCGCAGAGCGCGGAGTCCGAACCTGTTCCGAGAATCACGGAAAGCTCTATCAGGACTCCCTGCGCGTAAAGCGCTTGATCGAGGCGGTCGATGACCCGAACTACGGTTGGCTTGTCGATATTGGCAACTTCCTCTGCGTCGACGAGGAACCCCTGTCTGCAGTCCGCCGTGCCGCGCCGTACGCCGTTCACGCGCACGCGAAGGATTTCCTCTACCACGTAACGCATGAAGGAATTCCGAAACCCGACGGCTTCTTCGAGACGCGCAGCGGCAACCTTCTGCGTGGGACGGTTGTCGGTCACGGCATGGTTCCCGTCTTCGACTGCGTGAAGGCGCTGAAGGAAAGCGGATACGACGGTTGGCTCTCCCTCGAATTTGAGGGTGCCGAGGAGAATCTGCCCGCCCTTACGGCAGGGCTGTCCTATCTCCGCCGATGCATCGACGCGCTTTGACCGTGAGAGGCTGAAATACGCGATCGGATTCATAAATCCCCGGAGCACCGTATACAAATAGAGTACAGAAACTCTATGAAAGGTACGGTGCTCCCTATGCGCTATTTAAAAAACCTCTGTCTCCCGCTTCTTCTGTGTCTCCTCCTCCCACTCCTTGCGTTCGGTACGGCTGCC
>JAZSIN010000255.1:0-2828 GCA_045533845.1 Eubacteriales bacterium
CCCGGCATTCGTCCCGGCAGACCCACCATTGAGTATATTAAGAAGATCCTGAACAGAGTAACTCTGATCGGCGGCTTGTTCCTGTGCGTTGTCTCGGGCCTGCCTCTGCTGATCACCATCATCGTCAACCTGATCGATGCAAACGCTGCAGCTTCTATGTCTGAGCTTGCATTCGGTGGCTCCTCGCTGCTGATCGTTGTCGGTGTTGCACTCGAAACTGTTCGTGAGCTTGAGGCTCAGATCACCCTTAGAAACTACAAGGGCTTCCTTGATTAATCAATCGGCGAATTACACCGGAGGAACAACATGAATTTGATTTTAATGGGCGCTCCCGGAGCGGGCAAAGGTACCCAATCCGCGAGAATTTCGGAAAAATTCAATATCCCTGCAATTGCAACCGGCGACATTCTGCGCGGTGCAATGAAAGCGGGAACCGAGCTTGGTCTCTCTGCCAAGAGCTACGTTGAGGCCGGCAAGCTGGTCCCCGATGAGGTTGTCATTGGCATTATCAAGGAATATCTTTCGACAGACGCATGTAAGAACGGATTTATCCTGGACGGCTTCCCCCGTTCCATCCCCCAGGCACAGGCTCTGGAGGATATGGGGGTCCGTATCGACGCAGTGCTGAGCATCGAGGTTGCCGACGAGAAGATCGTCGAGCGTATGAGCGGACGCAGAGTTTGCTCTTGCGGTGCTTCCTACCACGTCGTATATATTCCGCCTAAGACTGCTGACGTTTGTGACAAGTGCGGCGCTGCTCTGTACACCAGAGCGGACGACGCAGCAGAAACCGTAATTAACAGACTGAAGACGTTCCACGCTCAAACCGAGCCGTTGAAGGAATTCTACGCACAGAAGGGCATCCTTCTGACCGTAGAAGGCCAGGAGGAGGTCGCTGATACGACCGCCCTGGTATTCAAGGCGCTGGAAAAGTTTGAGGCGTAACGCAGGGTCGATCTGAGGTATCGTATGATACAGCTCAAAAATGCAGCTCAGATCAAGGCCATGAAAGAAGCGGGTCGTATCACGGGCGAAGCTTTGCTTGTAGCCCGTGAGCACGTCCGCGAAGGTGTCAGCACCTACGAGCTCGATCACGTCATCAGACAGTATATCGAGAAATCGGGGGCTAAGCCCTCCTTCCTGGGGCTGTACGGCTTTCCCGGAAGCGCGTGCATCAGCATCAACGACGAGGTCATCCACGGCATTCCTTCCAAGAAGAGAATCCTGCGTGAAGGGGACATCGTCAAGATCGATCTTGGTGCACATTACAAGGGCTATCACGGAGACAGCGCAAGAACCATTCCGGTAGGAAAGGTAAGCGATGAGGCACTCAAGCTGATCAAGGTCACAAGAGAGAGCTTCTTTGCGGGCGTTGCGCAGATGCAGCAGGGCAATCGCCTTGGTGATATCGGCTCCGCGATCGACACGCACGTCAAAGCAAACGGATTTTCCACTGTACGTAAGTACATCGGACACGGTATCGGCAAGGAAGTGCACGAGGCTCCCGACGTACCCAACTACGGAACTCCCGGACGCGGCGTACGCATCTGCTCGGGTATGGTGCTGGCCATCGAACCGATGGTCAACGCAGGTACCTTCGAGGTCAGAGAGCTGGCCGACGGCTGGACGGTGGTAACGGCTGACAGAAAACTGTCGGCGCACTACGAGAACACCGTGGCAATGACCGATGAGGGCGTGGTGAATCTGACGCTGATCGACCCCGAGTTTTAATTACACGTTTTATGCAAACAGTTACAAGCAAGTAAGGAGGGATTATTCTGTCGAAGGACGATGTTATTGAATTTGAAGGTGTTGTGGTAGAAGCAATGCCCAACGCAAACTTCAAAGTGAAGCTGCCCAACGGACATATCGTCAAAGCACATATTTCCGGTAAGCTTCGTATGAACTATATCAGAATTCTGCCCGGTGATAAGGTAACCGTTGAAGTTTCGGTCTATGACCTGAGCAAGGGCCGTATCACATGGCGCGCAAAATAAGATTTTACGAATAACTCGAAAGAAAGGCATGGTATAACGTAATGAAGGTTAAACCGTCCGTTAAGAAGATCTGCGAAAAGTGCAAGATCATCAAGAGAAAAGGTAAAGTCATGGTCATCTGCGAGAACCCCAAGCACAAGCAGAAGCAGGGTTAATCTCGAGAACCACGACAAACAAACAACTAAACCAAACAAAGAGGTGAACAAGAATGGCTCGTATAGCTGGTGTTGATATTCCCAACAACAAGCGCGTAGATATCGCCCTTACCTACATTTACGGTATTGGTCGTAAGAGCGCAACAGATATCCTCACAAAGACCGGCATTGATCCCGCAATCCGCGCAAAGGATCTGACCGAGGAAGACATTGCAAAGCTGCGTGACGAAATCGAAAACTTCTACACTGTAGAAGGTGATCTCCGTCGTGAAGTTGCCATGAACATCAAGAACATGGTAGAAATCAACTGCTACCGCGGTGTCAGACACAGAAAGGGCTTGCCCGTCAGAGGACAGAGAACCAAGACTAACGCAAGAACCAGAAAAGGTCCCGCAAAGACCATTGCGAACAAGAAGAAGTAAAGGAGTGGCATAGAATATGGCAAAAGTTGCTGCAAAGAAGGTTATCAAAAGACGCCGCGAGAAAAAGAATATCGAAAAGGGCGTTGTTCATATTCAGGCAACCTTCAATAACACTATTGTAACCATCACCGACGTCAACGGTAATGCCATTTCCTGGGCATCCGCCGGTGAACTCGGCTTCAAGGGTTCCAGAAAGTCCACCCCCTTCGCAGCTCAGTCCGCATCTGAGACCGCAGCTAAGGCAGCGATCGATC
>JAZSIN010000262.1:0-2583 GCA_045533845.1 Eubacteriales bacterium
CCGATCCCGCGCCGTCTGCCCGCCACGATATCGAGGTTATCGTACCCCGTCGCGGTGATACAGACGAGGCGGAGCGCGTTCGCATAGGTAAGGAGCTCCTCGGTGATATGGATCTTATTGAGGACGATCACGTCGACGTCGCGGATGCGCTCCTTCACCTCGTCCTCCGATGAGGTCTCGTAGACGCGGCACGTGCCGCCCCTACTCTCTGCGAGGGCGGCGAGGTGGTCGAGATCGAGATCCGCGCCGACCGTAACGTAATCCAAAACTGCGATATTCATAGAATTTCTCTCTTTCTGACTCTGTTAGTATTCCGCGGCGATCTCGCGGATGCGCTTCTCTGCCTCGTCGGGGCGGAGCTTATCCGTGGCGTACGCCTTCCGCAGGAGCTCTGCGGGGACGTAGTCGTCGTATTTTTCAAAAACGGGGAGCTCTCCCGACGAAACGAGTGCCGCGCAGTCGATCCCGCGCGCTTCCACCGCGCTGAGAAGCGCCTCGGACAGCGCAAGGGCATTCCCATTTTCCATTCGGAAGGTCATATAGTAGCACCCCTCGTACTCCATTCCCGAGATCCGAAGGTCTCTTGTTGCATCCGACGCGAGGAATTTACGGAAGGTGCGGAAGGAGACCGTTCCAAGCCACGGAAAGACGGCGTAACTGTATCCACCGAGGCAAACGACCGAATGCTCGAGCATTCCCGTGTTCCGTGCAACGGTGCGCGCCGCCTCGAGCCGTTTTACGGCGTTCGGCTTCAGATAGGGATAGACCGTATCCTCCTCGAGAACGCGCTTCATCCGTTCGAGGATCTTCGTGTGGATCTCGCCGTAGTCCCCCGGCCATGACACCTCCATCTTCCCCTCCACGCTCTTTACGTAGACGAGGTGGCGGCGGATGTCGAGCTCCTCGACCTCCCACACGCGGCCCGCGAGTGCAAAGCGATCTCCAACAGGGGGTGGAGTCGTGATCGTACCGATCTCCTCGGATTCATTTCGTACGGTATAGTCCTCCGAATCCTTGAAGACCGCATAGAAGCGGAAGGAATGGAGGAGCTTTTCTCCCTTCAGCCCGACGATGAGGCCCTTTTCGTCTGTCATCTCAATGAAATCGAGGTTCAGCATCGAGAGGAGGAGGGTCTTGAAATCCTCCTTTGATATCTCCCGAAAGGCGGGAAGGGTGAGGACGCGGTCGGCAAGGCGCTTCGGGGTAAGCTCCCCTGCCGACGCGAGCACCGACAGCGTTTGATGGAAAAGGAGGCTATACGGCAGTTCTTTTCGTCTCGGCGGCTCGATAAAGCGTTCCTCGATATACAGCTGAACCACCGCGATCGCGCGAAGAAGCTCCCACGGAATGAGCTGCGGGAGGGGGGTATTCGGAAGCGGATCCTCCTCGCGGAAGACCATCATCATTTCGGGTGGCTGACCGCGCCGTCCCGATCTGCCGAGGCGCTGAAGAAAGCTTGAGACGCTGTTCGGCGCGCCGTTTTGCAGAATGCGTTCGAGACGCCCGATGTCGATCCCGAGCTCCATCGTCACGGTGGCACAGGTGACGGCGGCGTATTCGTCGTCCTTCATCTTTGCCTCCGCCTCCTCGCGGATCGAGGAGGAGAGATTGCCGTGGTGGATGAGGAAAATGTCGCGGTCGCCGCGATTTTTCGCGATCTGTCGGAAGGTTGCGGTGAGGTATTCGGTCTCCTCTCTCGAGTTCGAAAAAACGAGTGACTTCGAGTCCTTCACGCAGTCGTACATAAATTCATATCCCGCGTCAATGACGGGAGACGCGCCGTGAAGGGCCTCCTTGTCGGGTACTTCATCCCCTCCCTCTCTCGGGTTATCGTTCTGAATATAGAAGTGCTCCATTCCGATCCGCCAGCGGATCTTCCCCTCGGGAAAAAGCGGAACATCGACGGGAATGGGAGCGCGACCGTCGTCCCCCGACGATGCAAGCCATTCTGCGGCGAGTGCGGGGCTGCCGAGCGTTGCGGAAAGCCCGATCCTGCGAAAGCCGTGCCCGATGGCGCGCGAAAGGCGCGAGAGGAGGCAAAGGATCTGATTTCCTCTGTCACTTCCCGTTAACGTATGGATCTCGTCGATCACGACGAAACGGAGATCGCCAAAGAGACGCGGAAGGTCGTTATAGCGGTTGATGAGCATCGACTCAAGAGACTCGGGGGTGATCTGCAGGATCCCCTCGGGGTGATCAAGGAGCTTCTTCTTATGCGATGCCGTCACGTCTCCGTGCCAATGCGTGACACGGACGCCGCTTTCGTCGAGCAGCTCCTGCATACGCTCGAACTGATCGTTGATCAGGCTCTTCAGCGGTGCGATATAGAGGACGCCAACGCTTTTCGGCGGATCCTCCGACAGGAGTGTGAGGATCGGGAAGAACGCCGCCTCGGTCTTTCCGCTTGCCGTCGAGGAGGTGAGGAGGAGGTGATGGTCGGAGAGAAACAGCGTTCTTGCCGCCGCGATCTGCACACCGCGCAGGGATTCCCAACCGTTCCTATAGATGAAGGAGCGGATATAGCTCGGGAAACGCCGAAAGATACGATCTGCCTCGCTCTCCACTTTATTTCTGTTCAGATCC
>JAZSIN010000059.1:0-1800 GCA_045533845.1 Eubacteriales bacterium
CTCCCGATCAAGCTGAACATGACCGGCGTTATGCCGACCATCTTCGCGAACGCCATCGTTTCGATCCCCGCTACGATCATCGCGTTCTTCCAGAAGCCTCCCGCTTGGCTTCAGACCCTGAACGACATCCTCAGTTACGACTCGTGGCTGTACGTTTTGGTCTTCTCGCTGCTCATTATCGCGTTCGCATTCTTCTACGTGATGATCTCTTTCAATCCCGTTGAGGTTGCAAACAACATTCAGCAGCAGGGCGGTCAGGTCCGCGGCATCCGCCCCGGACGTCCTACGGTTGAGTACATTCAGAAGGTACTGAACCGCATCACGCTCCTCGGCGCTCTGTTCGTATGTGCGATCGCGAGCCTTCCGCTCGTCATCTACATTGTACTCGGCTACATTTCCGCTTCGGCGCAGGCGACCTTCAGCTCGTTTGCATTCCTCGGATCGTCGATCATCATCGTAGTTGGCGTTGCGCTCGAGACCGTTCGTGAGCTTGAAGCACAGATGTCGCTTCGTAACTACAAGGGCTTCCTCGACTAAGCATCGGGAAACCAAGCGTATGCTGTACGCAAAACAACGGAGGAAATTATGGATTTGATTCTGATGGGTGCTCCCGGTGCAGGGAAAGGCACTCAGTCGGCAAAAATTTCGGAAAAATGGAACATTCCTGCAATTTCCACCGGCGATATACTCCGAGCTGCCATCAAAAGTGGCTCGGAGTTGGGCAAAACTGCGAAGACCTATATCGACGCAGGACAGCTCGTGCCGGACGAGGTCGTGATCGGTCTGATCCGTGAACGGCTCGCTTCTCCCGAATGTAAAAACGGCTTTATTCTGGACGGCTTCCCCCGTTCGATCCCGCAGGCAGAGGCACTTCTTGAGATGGGAATCAACATCGACGTCGTGCTCAGTCTGACGGTTGAGGACGAGGTGATCGTTAAGCGTATGAGCGGAAGACGCGTGTGCGCTTGCGGTGCCTCCTACCACACAGAAAGCAATCCTCCGAAGCGCGAGGGCGTTTGCGATAAATGCGGCGCAGAACTCGTGATTCGTTCCGATGATAACCCCGAGACTGTAAAGAAGCGTCTCAAGACCTACCACGAGCAGACTGAACCGCTTGAAGCGTATTACGCTGCGAAGGGAAAGCTTGTGCGCGTTGCAGGTCGCGATGCGATCGAGGATACGACGGTTGCCGTATTCGAGGCACTTCGGGGTTTCTGATCCGGTTTTGCGTAAAAATAGCTGAAACAGTATGATTCAAATCAAAAATTCGGCTCAGATTGCGGCAATGCAAGAGGCAGGCCGTATCACAGGCGAGGCTCTGCTTGTGGTTCGCGAGCACGTGAAGGAGGGAGTCAGCACAAAGGAGCTTGATGATGTGATCCGTCATTACATCGAGCGCGCAGGTGCAAAGCCCTCATTCCTCGGCTACGGCGGCTTTCCCGCTTCCGCATGCATCAGCATCAACGATGAGGTGATCCACGGGATCCCTTCAAAAAAGCGTATCCTTGAAGAAGGGGACGTCGTAAAGATCGACGTTGGTGCCTTCTATAAGGGCTTCCACGGAGACAGTGCACGAACGATTGCGGTCGGCAAGGTATCGGAGGAGGCAAAGCGCTTGATTGAGGTAACGCGGAACAGCTTCTTTGAGGGTGTTAAGATGCTCAGTTCCGGTAACCGCATCGGAGATGTGGGAGCGGCAATTGAGGCTTGTGTTCTGAAGGATGGCTTCTCGGTGGTCCGTAAATATATCGGACACGGGATCGGCCATGCGCTACACGAATCGCCGGACGTCCCAAATTA
>JAZSIN010000251.1:0-2094 GCA_045533845.1 Eubacteriales bacterium
GCAACTACAATGCGTTCGGCTCGCTCGTACTGAACGAGGAGCGTTTTCCGTACGGCGGCAAGACGCCTGCTGAAAATCTGAAGATCCTGAACGAGAAGATCCTCGCCCTCGGCTATGCGGGAACGGGGCTTTGGGTGCCGATGTCGTGCATTGGCGAAACGAAGGACAATCTTTTCGATCACGATACCTTCCGTGAATATTGGATCGAGCGCGCCAAGTGGCTTCACGAGGCGGGAATCGCGTATATCAAGGTCGACTGGGGATTCCACAAGCAGGACCCCGAATACAGACGGATCCTCACCGAGGCGGTCCGTGAGATCGCTCCCGAGGTGCAGATCGAGCACACGTCGGTCGACGGCTTTTTCCGCGTTCCCGGCAGAAATCCGCGCGTCACTGAGGAGCAGTATAAGGGCTTCTTCTCGGTCGGAGATGCTTACCGTTGCTACGACGTGAGATTTGACTTCAACTGCTCGACGACGCTCGCGCGCGTTTGTGGAATTCTCGCCTACGAGCACGAGATGAAATACGACTGCAAGGGCTACATCAACGTTGGAGAAGAGCCGTACATTGCTGCCGCACTCGGTTGCACGATGGGCGTGATGTCCCACCCGCTTCTGCGCGGAAGTGTCATCTCGATCGTTCCGAAGGATTTTGACAACGGCATTTCGCACAGAGAGACGCTGAAGTCCGAGTATCATTCCTTCGACCACTACGTGAGAACCCTGCGCTGGCAGCGTCTCGCGCCCGCACTTCCGTACGAGAAGGGTGATCTCCTCGCGACGGAGAAGGAGCTTGAGGATACCTGGACCTATAAAAAGGAGCCCTACACTTACGTTCCCGATCGTGTTACGGGACAGACGCTTTCGCAGAGAGCGCCGCAGGTGGTATCGAGAGGCGTTGCGCTTCCCGAGGTCCTTTCTCCTTATGGGGAGTACAGCAATACGAAGCAGTACGAGCCGTACGTTGTGGCGTCGAAGAACCGCGAAACGGGCGTTTATACCATCGCGACGCTTCCGAGAACGATCGACCACGTGATGAACTGCACGATCCCGCGCGTTGACATTGTGGCGACGGGGCTCAGCGCTGACAAGAGCTTCGGTGTATTCGGCGAATACAAGACGCTGACGCTTGAATTCGACCGTAACATCGAGGGAATGCGTCTCTTCGGCGGCGATATTCTGCTCGACGATCAGCCCGACATCACCGATGAGGAGGGCGTTCACATCGAAGGAAACAAGCTGACTCTCGACGGCGCGCTTCTCTCGCGCATCGGTCTCGAGGGCGCTTCGTTCCACGATCTCGCCGAGCCCGGAAGCGTGTTTAAGCTTGTGTGACGGAG
This sequence comes from Eubacteriales bacterium, assembly GCA_045533845.1. Classification (GTDB taxonomy): domain Bacteria; phylum Bacillota; class Clostridia; order Oscillospirales; family CAG-272; genus JAZNOQ01. The sequence continues at coordinate 1,340 of JAZSIN010000251.1, forward strand.
AGAATATCAAAAAAGGAACCCTTGCAAGGGTTCCTTTTTTGATGGATCACGGTATTTCGATGCGATGATTGATCGGTGAGGATGCAGAGAATTTTCTTATTCACCCGGTAACCACGCTTTTAATACAATGTCACTCGGATTTGTGCGAATGACTGAAAATGTCTTGAGGCACGTATTGACTGATAAATGCCCACCATTCCTCGTTGTCACAACCGAAATGATGCGAATCGGTTTCTTCGCCGTTTTTGTCATAGGTTTGTCCGAAGCCGTCACAGGAAATGAGCTCATAAGAACCGTCGGTATAGTTGATACGAACAGTCCAACCATCATAATAAAAGCTCGGATCCATCGCAACAAGCGCGATAACGGTCGAATCGGAAAAACGAATTTCTGCAAGATCACTCAAAAAATCGGAGACTTTTTCATCGGGGATCTCATACACGGGCGTTGCTGTCTTGACAAAATCGCCGTATAGGGAATCAATTTCGCACAAATCGTATATTTCGATAAACGAAACCGTATCCGCATCTATTTCGAATTCTTTGTGTACAGTGGTTATGATACAACCGGTAAGGGCGCTCATTGTAGCCAATAGAAGAATAGCCGTTATCGTTAACGATACGATTCGCTTCATCTGATCATTCCTCCCGACATAAGTGGTTTAATGACAGTATAGCACAAAAAAATAAAAACCGCAAGTCCCCATAGAGAGAAATTGCGGTTTTTGTTTTACGGAGGTGGAGGGAGTTGAACCC
>JAZSIN010000241.1:0-3358 GCA_045533845.1 Eubacteriales bacterium
GCGTTAACGCGCGCTTTGGACGCATAAAAATAAAAAACACAAACAAAAACCCCAAAGGAGTACCAAAGTATGAAAGCAGTTATCACCGTAACGGGAAAAGACACGGTCGGCATCATCGCAGAGGTCGCGACCGTCTGCGCCGAATACAACGTCAACATCCTCGACGTTACCCAGAGCATCATTCAGGAATATTTTGCGATGATTATGCTCGCAGACATCGACCGCCTCTCGCTCCCCTTCTCGGAATTTTCCGACATCCTTCACGCGCTCGGCGAGAAGAAGAACCTCGAGATCCATTCGATGCACGAAGACATCTTCAACACGATGCACCACATTTAAGCAACGCTTATTTCTGAAAGGACTCCATCCCCATGCTGAATACACAAGATATTCTCGAAACCATCCGTATGATACGGCAGGAAAACCTCGACGTCCGAACGATCACGATGGGCATCTCGCTCCTCGACTGCGTTTCGGATGACGCGGACGTCCTCTGTCGCAAGATCTACGATAAGATTACCCGCTGCGCAGAGCATCTCGTCGAGACGGGCTGCTCGATCGAAAAGGACTTCGGCGTCCCGATTGTCAACAAGCGCGTCTCGGTTACCCCGATCTCGCTGATCGGCGGCGGCATCTCGCAGGACGGTTTTCTAAAGGTCGCACACACCCTGCAAAGAGCGGCGGAAACGACCGGCATCAACTTCATCGGCGGCTACTCGGCGCTCGTTCATAAGGGTATGACCGAAGGCGACCGCAATCTGATCGCGGCGATCCCCGAGGCACTTGCCGAGACCGAGCTCGTCTGCTCATCCGTTAACGTCGCAACGACGAAGGCAGGCATCAATATGGACGCCATCCGTCTGATGGGCAAGACCATTCTCCGCGCCGCAGAGCTGACGAAGGATCGGAACTCGATCGGATGCGCGAAGCTCGTGGTGTTTGCAAACGTCCCCGAGGATAACCCGTTTATGGCGGGTGCCTTCCACGGCGTGGGTGAGCCGGATACTGTCATCAACGTGGGCGTTTCGGGGCCCGGTGTGGTTGCAAGTGCCATTGCAAGAGCAGGGGATTGCGACCTTTCGGCACTTGCGGACGTTATAAAGAAGACCGCGTTCAAGATCACCCGCGTCGGTCAGCTCGTTGCCTCCGAGGCGTCGAGACGTCTCGGCGTGCCCTTCGGCATCATCGACCTTTCTCTCGCACCCACACCCGCAATCGGCGACTCGGTGGCGCAGATCCTTGAGGATATGGGACTCGAGTCCTGCGGCGCACACGGCACGACGGCTTGTCTTGCGATGCTGAACGACGCCGTCAAGAAGGGTGGCGTTATGGCGTCGAATCACGTGGGCGGTCTGTCGGGCGCGTTCATTCCCGTCTCGGAGGACGCGGGTATGATCGCGGCGGTCGAGCGCGGCGCGCTGTCGATCGAAAAGCTTGAGGCAATGACGGCGGTCTGCTCGGTCGGACTTGATATGATCGCGATCCCCGGCGACACGCCCGAGGACGTCATCTGCGGCATCATCGCAGACGAGATCTCGATCGGCGTCGTCAACACCAAGACAACGGCGGTCCGCGTGATCCCCGCGTTCGGCAAGAAGCCGGGCGACACGGTCGAATTCGGCGGTCTGCTCGGTCACGCACCGATCATCAAGCTGAATTCCCATTCCCCTGCAAAATTCATCGGTCGCGGCGGACGCATTCCCGCACCGATCCACAGTCTGAAGAACTAAAAAACGACAAGAAGGAGGCAAACTGCATGAAGAACAAGGCGCGTATTTTTGCTCTCCTTCTTGTTTTTCTGTTCCTCTTCCTCCCGACGGCGATCCTTGCCGAGGACGGCGACGACGGGGAGGAGACCCTTCCCGAGAATTGGAAGCCGTACAGCCTCGTCTGCGAGGAGGGCAAAACGCAGGCGACCCTGCATATGCATCCCGTCTATGCGGAACGAGGGAACGTCGATCTCTACGACGCCTTCGTCGAGGCTTCGGCGGCGGGGATGTCCCTGTACGTCGGGATCGGAGACGTCAAGCTCCATCTTTCGACGAAGCTCGTTTCGGATATTGCGGAGCGCGGCGAGCCCGTTCTCCTTTCGATCAAGGAGCTTAAGGCGGCATCGGACGAAGGAGCGGGATCGAGCGACGGCACGGAACGGGACGAGCTTCCTTTAGACGCCCGCTACGCGTTTGACCTCGGCTTTCCCTTTGACACGCGGTCGGTGCGGATCTCGATCAAGCACCCGACGAAGAATGCAGACGGTCTCCACGTGCTTGTGTCCAGCGGAAGCGGGGACGCGACCGTGCTGAAATCGGCGTACAGCGACTCTCTCGTTTCCTTTTTCCCCGAGGACTCGAAGTTCACCCTCCGCATCACCGAGGAGCCCCTTCCCGAAAGAGCCTCTCCTCTTCCGCTTCTGCTTGCCGCTTTCCTGCTTCTCCTCGTTGCGGGCTCGGCAGTGCTGATCCTTCTTTTGAAAAAGGGAACGCTGAAGCGCATTTATTTAAACCGTATCGGAGAATAGCTTCTCCGCCCCCCTCTCTATGAAAGGAGCGACCTATGGGCAGAATGCTCGGCGCATTTGCGGACGACGAGGATCTCGACCGTCCCGACCTCAATAAATGTCCCGATTGCGGCTGTTACTTTGAAAGCGACGACTGTCCGATCTGCGGAAGGCGTTGCCCCGAGTACATGCGCGCGGGAAACCGCAAGCCCCCGAAGAAAAAGAAGAAAAAGAAGGGCGGACCGCAGTACAAGGTTTCCTTCGTCGAGTGGTACCACAGCTGGTGGTTCATCATTCTGATGCTCTTCGTTTTTCCGCTCGTCGGCATCATCCTGCTGTTTACGAGTCCGCACAAAAAGAGCCTGAAGATCACGGCTGTCGTGCTCGCGATTGTGTACACACTGCTGACGAGCTCTCTCTTACCCGCAGTCGTGCGAGGGGTGATCGCTCACTTCAGCAGTCCCGTGGACACGTCGATGTCGCGCGAGGAATACGTCACGGTGTGTGACGAGATCTCGGCAGAGGACTTTTACCGCTCGTCCGCGGGCTTTAAGTCCGCTTTCGTCTCGATGGAGCTTCGCGTGAAGGAAAAGATCACCGACCCGGACGGCTACGGGAAGTATACGACCTACTACGTTTGTGAGGCGATGGACGGCGGCTCGTTTGAGATCATGATCCGCGACTGCCTGCAGGACGAAAAGCGAAATCTGATCGAGGGGGATATGATCCGCGTCTACGGCGAGGGCGCGGGAACGGTCACGATCTACGATATGGAATACGCCCCGCACGTCGCGCCCTGCGTTTTCGTTGCATATCTCGACCTGATCGGGTGACCGATACGGAGAAGACAGCTTGAATCTA
>JAZSIN010000092.1:0-5862 GCA_045533845.1 Eubacteriales bacterium
GGTCAATCTGAAGACCCGGAGCAAGCTCACCGATAGCAACAGAAACACCACCTGCGCCGAAATCATTACAACGCTTGATTAAGCGAGTAACTTCTGCATTACGGAAAAGTCTCTGAATTTTTCTTTCTTCAGGAGCATTACACTTCTGAACTTCAGATGCCATTGTTGTAAGTGATTTCATATTGTGGCTCTTTGATGAACCTGTAGCACCGCCGATACCGTCACGACCTGTACGACCACCAAGAAGAACAATAACATCACCGGGAGCTGGTCGTTCACGACGAACATTATAAGCAGGAGCGGCAGCAACTACTGCACCACATTCCATACGTTTTGCTACAAAACCTTCGTGATAAATTTCTGCAACATGACCTGTTGCAAGACCAATCTGGTTACCATAAGAAGAATAACCAGCTGCTGCTGTCTGACAAATCTTACGCTGTGGAAGCTTGCCATCTAAAGTTTCAGAAATAGTTTTTCTTGGGTCACCGGCACCAGTTACACGCATTGCCTGATGAACATAAGCACGACCTGAAAGAGGGTCACGGATACAACCACCGATACATGTAGCAGCACCACCAAATGGTTCAATTTCAGTAGGATGATTATGAGTTTCGTTTTTAAACATAAGAAGCCAATCCTGGTCTTCACCATTTACTGTTGCAGTAACATGAATTGAACAAGCATTGATTTCTTCACTTTCATCAAGTTCAGGAAGAAGTCCACGTTTCTTGAGTGTTTTAGTACCAATAGTAGCAATATCCATCAATGTCTGAGGACGAGCAACAGCTTTTTCTTCACCATACACTTCTACTCTTGCAGCAAGATAACGTTCATAAGCTTCTTGCACTGCAGGGTCATCAATACGAACATTGTCAATGTGAGTAGAGAATGTTGTATGACGGCAGTGGTCAGACCAATATGTATCAACAACACGGATTTCTGTAATAGTTGGGTCTCTGTGCTCTGTATCTCTGAAATATGCCTGAAGGAACTTAAGGTCATCAAGGTCCATAGCAAGACCTTTTTCATCAAGAAGTGTGCTAAGAGCAACTTCATCCATTGAAATAAATCCATCAATAGTAGCAACAGTTTCAGGAGCTGCATACTGAGCTGAAAGTGTCTCAGGTAAATCAAGAGATGCTTCACGGCTCTCAACAGCATTAATTACGTGATTTTTAAATGCAACGATATCTGCTTCTGTCAATGCACCATAAAGTGCATAAACCTTTGCTGTACGGATAAGAGGGCGTTCACCCTGAGAAATAATCTGAATACATTGAGCTGCAGAGTCTGCTCTCTGGTCAAACTGACCAGGAAGTGCCTCTACTGCAAATACATAAGCATCAGCAATATTCAAACAAGAAGATACATTATCAAGCTGAGGTTCTGAAAAAACAGTTTTTACAGAATAATCAAACAATTCATCTGTAATGTTTTCAGCATCATAGCGATTAAAAAGACGAATATCCTCTAAATTTTCAATACCAAGCAAATTTTTTGCTTCACTAAGAAGCCCTTTAGCTTCATTGTCCAATCCCGGCTTCTTTTCAACAAATATACGATATACCATCTTTATTATCCCTCCTTTAATACTTTAAGTGCTTTAGCACCTATGTCGTTTCTATAAAATGCATTATCAAAATGCACTTTTTTAACTGATGAATATGACTTTTCTATTGCAGAAACCAAGTCTTTTTCAATAGCAACAACGCCAAGAACACGGCCACCTGCAGTAACAACATCATCACCGTTAAGCTTTGCACCGGCAATATAAAGATTATCATTAAAATCATCATCAACAGTTATTTTGAAACCACTTTCATATTTAACAGGATAACCTTTTGATGCCATAACAACACAGCATGCTGATTTATCAGAGAATTTAACCATATCTTCTGTTAATTTCTCGTCTTCAACTGCTATCATTATATCAAGTAAATCTGATTCAAGTAATGGTAATACTACCTGGGTCTCGGGGTCACCAAAACGACAGTTATATTCAATAACCTTTGGTCCGTTTTGAGTAAGCATAAGACCAAAATACAAGCAACCTTTAAAAGTTCTGCCTTCTGCTTTCATAGCATTAATTGTAGGAACAAAGATTGTTTCCATACATTCTTTTGCGATATCAGCAGTATAATATGGGTTTGGAGCAATTGTGCCCATACCACCTGTATTAAGACCTTCATCATTATCAAGTGCACGTTTATGGTCCATTGATGAAATCATAGGAACAACCACATTACCATCAGTGAATGAAAGAACAGAAACTTCAGGACCTGTAAGGAATTCTTCGATAACAATGTTATTACCACTTTCACCGAAGATTTTATCTTCCATAATTGATTTAACAGCATCAACAGCCTCTTCACGAGTCATTGCAATAATAACACCTTTACCGAGAGCAAGGCCATCTGCTTTAACAACAGTTGGAATTGGAGCAGTTTCAAGGTATTTAAGTGCATCATAAGCATTGTCAAAAATTTCAAATGCTGCAGTTGGAATATTATACTTTTTCATAAGATTTTTTGAAAAAGCTTTACTTCCCTCAATAATAGCTGCATCTTTTTTAGGTCCAAAGCACTTGATACCAACTGCATTAAGTGCATCAACTGCACCAAGTACAAGTGGGTCATCAGGAGCAACTACTGCAAAATCGATTTTATTATCAACTGCAAACTTAACGATATTATCGATATCCTTTGCACCGATATTAACTAAAGTTGCATCATCTTTCATACCACCATTACCGGGTAATGCAAAGATTTCAGTAACATTTTTATTTTCTTTAATTTTCTTAATGATAGCGTGTTCTCTACCGCCACCACCGACAACCATTATTTTCATAAGCTACCTCAGAAATTATTAATGATGGAACAAACGCATGCCTGTAAATGCCATTGCAATACCATATTTATTACAGCAATCAATAACCACATCATCACGGATAGAACCACCTGGTTCTGCAATATATGAAACACCACTCTTACGTGCTCTTTCAATATTATCGCTAAATGGGAAGAATGCATCAGAACCTACTGAAACACCTGTAATTGTATCAAGATAAGCTCTTGCTTCTTCTGCAGTAAGAGGTTCAGGCTGTGTCTTGAAGTACTTCTGCCAAATTCCTTCTGCACAAACATCTTCTTCATTCTTATTAATGTAACCATCAATAACATTATCTCTGTCAGGACGACCTAAAGTATCTTTAAAGGGCAGATTTAAAACCTTATCGTGTTGGCGAAGCTGCCAGGTGTCAGCCTTGCCGCCTGCAAGACGAGTGCAATGAACACGTGACTGCTGACCGGCTCCTACACCGATTGCCTGACCATCAACCGCATAGCAAACGGAGTTTGACTGTGTGTATTTGAGGGTAATAAGTGCAACAATAAGGTCACGCACAGCGCTTTCGGGCATATCCTTTTTCTCGGTTACAATGTTAGAAAGAAGCTCACGGTTAATTTTAAACTCGTTTCTTCCCTGTTCAAAGGTAATGCCATAAACCTGCTTATGTTCGGTTGGTGCAGGAACATAGTCGGGGTCAATTTTAACTATATTATAGGTGCCCTTTCTCTTGGATTTTAAAATTTCAAGAGCCTCGGGCTCGTAGCCGGGGGCAATAACGCCATCGGAAACCTCGCGCTTCAGAAGAAGTGCGGTCGGAACGTCACATACATCCGAAAGAGCGACCCAGTCGCCGAAGGAGCACATACGGTCGGTGCCGCGTGCGCGTGCATACGCGCAGGCGAGAGGCGTGCTGACCTCCTCGGGGGTAACGAAGCAGGCCTTCATCAGCTTCTTATCGAGGGGAAGACCGATCGCCGCCGAGGTGGGGCTGACGTGCTTGAAGGAGGTGACGGCGGGCATGCCGAGCGCTTCCTTCAGCTCCTTCACAAGCTGCCAGGAATTGAAGGCATCAAGGAAATTAATGTATCCGGGGCGTCCGCAGAGGATCTCGATCGGGAGCTCACTTCCGTCGTGCATATAGATCCTTGCAGGCTTCTGGTTGGGGTTACAGCCGTATTTCAGTTCAAATTCTTTCATCACTCGTCACCTCAGTTGTTTTTGTTTACGATGCGGGTCTCTGCTTCTCCGCTCGCGAGATCGATGTAGCGAACGAAGAGCGATACCTTGTTGTCCTCGTTCAGATTCGTCCAGATCAGCTCCGTGAGTGCGTCGATCGAAACGTCGGGAAGCTCGAGCGTCTTCGGCTCGCCCTCAAAGGAGGGGAGGGGATCTCCGTCGCAGTTGTAGGTGTGAATAAACTTCGCGCGTCCCGCGATCGGGGAGGAGTACGCGTAGGTGAAGCGCTCGCAGGAGCTGTCGTCGCCCTCTGCGCTCTTCAGGATCGACATCGCGAAGTTCATCGAGCCGTTCTCGCGGTGAATGATGCCCGAGATGCGGGGGGTGAAGTTCGGCTTGTCGTCCTCGAATTCTCTCGTACGGAGTGCCTGCTCGAAGGTCATCTGCTTGTCCATCAAGTCAAAGATCGTGTCGGTCTGGTCGCCGTTCGTTACGATCGTCTTATTACCGAGCACGCGGACGGGGTAGTAGATGATCAGGTGAGGGTCAGTCATCTTCGACTCGTCAAACGCCTTCGTGCGCATCGCGTCGCCCTCTGCGACGAATACGCGGTTGCGGCTGTTCTCGCTTCTTCCCATAATGAAGTAAGCGGCGACTGCCTTCTTACGGTCGGCGCTGAGACCGATCATAATGCCTCTGCCGTGATATGCGAGGGAGCGGAGCTCCTCCTGGATATTCGAAACCTTCACTTGTTTATTCTCCTTTGATACGTGTTTTGTTTTCCTCTACCGTGATGCGTCCGTCACAGAAGAGCTTGACTGCCTCGGGAAGGATCTTCCACTCGGCTTCTTCCATAATTCGTTTCTGTAAGATCTCGGGGGTGTCGCCTTCGAGCACCGCGACCGCCTTCTGAAGCACGATCGGCCCCGCATCGCATTCGGGGGTCACGATGTGTACGGTCGCACCCGATACCTTCACGCCCTTTTCGAGGGCCGCCTCGTGAACGCGGAGGCCGTAGTATCCCTTTCCGCAGAAGGAGGGGATGAGGGCGGGATGCACGTTCAGGATGCGATTCGGGAAAGCCTCGTAGACCTGCTCGTCGATGATGGTGAGGAAGCCCGCGAGAACGACGAGATCGATCCCCTCCGAAACGAGACGATCGGCAAGCGCCCTCGAATACGCCGCAATGTCCGGAAAGTCCTTCCGCGACAGCACCGCAGAGGGGATGCCGTTCTGCTTCGCGCGCTCAAGCGCGTAAACGTCGGGCTTCGACGCGAGCACAAGCGAGATCCTGCCGTTTCCGAGCTCTCCCCTTTTCCCTGCGTCAATGAGTGCCTGAAGATTCGTGCCGCCGCCCGAAACGAGAACGGCGATCTTCGTTACGCTGTTCGTATTCATCAGCAGAATACCACACCCTCGTCGCCCTTCACGATATCGCCGATCACGTAGGCGGTCTCGCCGTGTGCGCGGAGGATCTCAAGCGCCTTGTCGGCCTCGGATGCGGGAACGATGATGCTCATGCCACCGCCCATGTTGTAGGTGTTGTACATATCACGCTCAGGGATGTTTCCGGTCTTCGCGATGAGCTCGAAGATCGGGAGGACCTTTACGTCGTCCTTCTTGATCCGCGCGGAAAGCCCCTTCGGGAGGGCTCTCGGGATGTTTTCGTAGAAGCCACCGCCCGTGATATGGCTGATGCCCTTGACGTCAACCTCCGAAAGGAGGGCGAGGATGCTCTTAACGTAGATTTTCGTGGGGGTGAGGAGTGCCTCGGCAACCGACCTGCCGCCGAGCTCGTCACGGGGGATATAGAGTGCGGGGTTATTGTTATCGATA
>JAZSIN010000269.1:0-21850 GCA_045533845.1 Eubacteriales bacterium
GGAGGATATCCTCGTAGTCGGGGTTCAGAGAGATCAGGCGGTCGCCGCCGAACTTCTTGAAATAGCTCGCGTTGTCGAGAACGAAGATACCGAGCTCGCCCTTCTCCACGCGATCGCACTTCTCGACCATCAGAATGTCGCCATCCCTGTAGCGCGGGCTCATACTGTTGCCGCTGATGCGGAGCGCGTACGACGCGGTGCGCGTGACCGGCCCGTCGGGAACGTGGATCGTTTCAAATTCAAGCCCGTCGAGAAATTCGCCCGGACCTGCCGAAACGGGCAGATCGTACAGCGGAATATCGCGTCGTCCCGAATAGATCGCGGGACGCTCGAGGACGCGTGCGCGCGGCGCGCTGCCGCTTCCGATTCCATATTCCTCGCGCGTGAGACGCTCCTTTTCCTTATTCAGAACAAGCGCAACGAGCTCCTTGCCGTGGTCGTCGAGCGTACGGTAATTCTCGATCAGCTGGATCTCGCCGTCGTCGAGCAGGTAGTTGTTCGGGTTTTCCTCTCTGCCCGTCACGATATAATCGATCGAGCAGCCGAGCGCGTCACAGATGCTGATGATATTCGAGAGCTTCGGGGAATCGCTGATCCCCGCGAGGATCTTGCTGAGCGTACCGATCGGGATCCCCGTGAGCTCGGAGAGTCGCTGATTCGTGATCCTCCGCTCGTTCTTCACCTCTTTGATGCGGTCGATATAACTGTCCATACCGTCAATACTTCCTTTCGGCAATGATTCTGATTTTTGAAAAAATTCCGTTTTTGGTTCTTACGTGATCATTTTAGCACACTTTTTTCGTTTTGTAAAGAGCTTTTTGAAAAAAATTTATCTTTTTCGGAAAAAAATTTCAAAAAACCTATTGACAAATCCATTTTTGGGTGCTATAATGCAAGCACAAAGTTCCGATTTCGATATTTTTCGACAACTTTTTCTTAAAACAGATCAGATCTGACACGGAATTAAAATCATTTTTGGAATTTCCAGAGTCAAGGAGGTACAACCAAATGAACCGCTCTTACGCTCCCGAATCGAAATATACCGTTCGCCCCGTCTCCCTCTCTATAGAGAGAAGAGAAAAGAATCGCGGCGCAGTCGAGCAGCTCCTCTGCTTCTTCGACCTCGTGATCGCATTTTTCTGTGAAAATGCTGTCCGCACCGCTTGCCGCGCGTTTTCCGCAGTCGCCTGCTTCTTCGCGTTCCTTTTCGTGATCAGCGCGGTCGAGAGCGCGTCGATGTCCTTCGGCGGCGGCATCCTTCTTTCTCTCCTTCTTTTTGCGATCGCATTCTTCGCAGTGTACAGACCGAAAAAGAATAACGCCTGATTTCTCGTTGTTGCATAAGCCTGTGTAACACAAAGGGGTGGACCGATGCATCCGCATCAGTCCACCCCACCTTTTTATTTTTCCGGATCAGCCGATCGTGTAGGTCGTGCCTTCCTTCGTGTCAACGAGGGTGACACCCATCGCGCTGAGCTCAGATCGGATCTCGTCGGCGCGAGCGTAATTCTTCGCCTTTTTTGCGTCAGAACGCTCTCTGATCAGCGCCTCGATCTTCTTTACGAGATCACCGTCAGCCGCAGGCGCAGCAGGTATCTCTGCGCGCACGCGCTCTGCCGCCTCGAGCAGGTCGAGCGACAGCACACGGTCGAAGTCCCCGATGAGGGCGAGCTTCGTCTTATCGTTCGTCTTTGCCTTCAGCACGTCGTACAGCGCGGTGACTGCCATCGACGTATTGAGGTCGTTGTCCATCGCCTCGGTGAACGCCGCGCGGCAAGCGTCGAGCTGCTCCGTGTCGATCTCCTCGTCCTTATTCGGATCGAGCGCTGCGATTCGGGAGACGAGCTTTTCGTACGCCGCCGCTGCGTTGTCGAGATTTTCGTAGGAGAAAACGAGCGACTTGCGGTAGTGCGACTGCATGCAGAAGAAGCGATAGACCATCGGATCGTAGCCCTTTGACTCGAGCAGGGAAAGGGTGAGGAACTCGCCCTTCGACTTGCTCATCTTGCCCGAATTCGTGTTGAGGTGGAGGACGTGGAACCAATTACGGCACCATTCGTGTCCGATATACGCCTCGCTCTGCGCGATCTCGTTCGTGTGATGCGGGAAGGCGTTGTCGATGCCACCGCAGTGGATGTCGAGGTATTCGCCGCAGTGCTTCAGGCTGATCGCCGAGCACTCGATATGCCATCCGGGGTATCCGACGCCCCACGGGGAATCCCACTTCAGTGCCTGATCCTCAAACTTCGACTTCGTGAACCACAGAACAAAGTCGTTCTTGTTTTTCTTGTTATCGTCCGCGTTTACGCCCTCACGGACGCCGACGGCAAGATCCTCCTCCTTGAAGTCGTTGAAGACGTAGTACTGCTTCAGCTTCGACGTGTCAAAGTAAACGTTTCCGCCCGCCACGTAAGCATAGCCCTTCTCGATCAGCCCCTCGACCATCCCGATAAATTCGGGAATACAGTTCGTTGCGGGCTCGACGACGTCGGGTCTGCGGATATTAAGGCGCTCTGCGTCCGCAAAAAAGGCGTCGGTGTAGAACTGTGCGATCTCAAGCACGGTCTTGTGCTCGCGCTTTGCGCCCTTCACCATTTTGTCCTCGCCCTCGTCGGCGTCCGACGTGAGATGTCCGACGTCGGTGATGTTCATCACGCGCAGGACGTCGTTGCCGATATAGCGGAGGTACTTATCAAGAACGTCCTCCATAATATAGGTGCGGAGGTTTCCGATGTGTGCGAAATGGTAAACCGTCGGTCCGCAGGTGTACATCGACACCTTGCCCGCGGTGCGGGGAACGAATTCCTCTTTTTTTCTCGTCATGGAATTATATAACTGCATAACCGTTTCCTTTCCGTTGTTCGGTTTTATTTCGTTGTCGCGTCGGCAGGGGCTTCCTGTGCCTTCACGGTCTTTTTTCTCGTCTTTTTCGCTTCGAGCGTCGCGATGCGCGCTTCAAGCCGCGCGATCTCCTGCGCGACAGGGTCGGGGATGTGGATCTGGTCGAGGTCGCTCGTGTCCTGCACCTTCTCGCCGTTTCTGCGCACGACGCGCGCGGGAATACCAACCGCGGTCGAGTTTTCGGGGATCTCGTCGAGGACGACGGCACCCGCCGCCACCTTGACGTTGTCTCCGAGCGTGACAGGACCGAGCACCTTTGCGCCCGCACCGACGAGCACGCCGTTCCCGAGCGTCGGGTGACGCTTTCCGAGGTCCTTACCCGTACCGCCGAGGGTCACGCCCTGATAGATCGTGCAGTCGTCGCCGATCTCGGTGGTCTCACCGATGACGACGCCCGTGCCGTGGTCGATCACGAGGCGCTTGCCGATCGTTGCGCCGGGGTGGATCTCGATGCCCGTCAGAAAGCGGGCGGTCTGGCTGATCGCCCTCGCGCCGAAGTGATGCTCGCTCGTATAAAGCGCGTGCGCGACGCGGTGGAGGAGTATCGCGTGTACGCCGCTGTAAAGGAGCAGGACCTCTGCGCGGCTCGTCGCGGCAGGGTCGCGGCTCATCACGGCATCGACGTCCGAGTTGATCTCCTCCTTGACGGCGCGGGCGACGCGCTTCGTTCTCCTGATTCCCCTCGCCGTCTTTTCCGCGGCGAGATCGAGCGGCTTCGTTATGATCTCAAACAGGTTTTTCATATCAGGTTCTCCTTCCGAAAGAAAACGGTGGAAAAGCAAAAAAGCCCCGTACCGACACTCCTGTGTCCGGTACAGAGGCAACGCCGTGTCAACGGCTCGCGGTTCCACTCTGCTTCACGCCGAATAGCGGCGCAATCTCTTACGGTACGTCTCATACCGTCGCCCCTGTAACGGTGGGCCTCCGTCCGACACTCCCCGGAGCAAGGCTCGGCTCGCATCGGCGTCTCACGGGCGCATTTCCGAATCTGACGCGTACCCCGCTTCCAGCTTTGCGGCGCTCTCTGTCACGCGTTTTTTCGCTCGGCATTCTCCCGATCCTCGATCATTTATTCCATTATACGCATAAGACGCCGTTTTGTCAAGAGGGATCGCGCTTTTTTTGCATTTTTTCTTTCCCGAGACGGAAAACTTTCCGTTTTTCTTCAGATTTTCAAAAAATATTTACAAAAAATCTGTCCTTTTCCCGAAGTTTTTCGGTTCGTTCACGATATATTTATAAATTTGTGCTATAATGTACGGTGCGAATTCATGCGCTGCGGCAAATCTATGCCGAAACGCGCTTCGGATCGGACATAGAGAAAGGTGTACGAATTATGATAAAGGTCGATCATCTGGTCAAATATTACGGCTCGAGCTGTGCCGTCGACGATATCAGCTTCGAAATCGAAAAGGGAGAGATCGTCGGGCTTCTCGGACCGAACGGCGCGGGAAAGAGCACCACGATGAATATTCTGACGGGCTACCTGTCCTCCACCTCGGGAAGCGTGTCGGTCGCGGGGCTCGACGTCCTTGAGAACCCACTTGAAGCAAAGCGGGAGATCGGATACTTGCCCGAGCAGCCTCCACTTTATCTCGATATGACGGTAATGGAATACCTCTCCTTCATCTACGACCTGAAGGGCTGTAAATTCGATCGTAAGCTCCACCTCGAGGAGGTGCTTGAGATCGCAAAGATCAAGGACGTGTCGAGACGCGTCATCCGCAATCTGTCGAAGGGCTACCGTCAGCGCGTCGGAATCGCGCAGGCACTTGTCGGAAACCCCGAGGTCATCATCTTCGACGAGCCGACGGTCGGCCTTGACCCGAAGCAGGTCATCGAGGTCAGAAACCTCATCAGAACGCTCGGCAAGGACCACACGGTCATTCTTTCGACCCACATCCTGCAGGAGGTACAAGCCGTCTGTGACCGCATTCTGATCGTGAACAAGGGTCGCCTCGTGGCAGACGAAAGGACCGAGGACATCGTCCGCGCGGTCGAGCAAAACCGCCGCTACGTGCTGAAGATCTGCGGTCCGCAAAGAGAGGTCCTCGCATTCCTCCGCTCCCGCCGCGGCATCGTTTACGCCGAGATGCGCCCCGGGCGCGACGGCGACGCTTACAGTTATATGATCGAGACCGAGCTCCTTACGGATATCCGCAAGGATCTCTTCTACGCGCTCGCCGAACGGAATTGGCCGCTCGTCGGACTCGAGGCGCTCGGTATGAGTCTTGAAGACATCTTCATCAGCATCGTCGACCGCGCGTCGGGCGTGAAGGGGAACGAAAAGGGAGGTGCCTCCCGCTCGAAGGCGCGCAGAGCCGAGCAAAACGCGGCGAAGGAGATCCTGAACCACACAAGAACCGTAAAGAGTAAGACACCGACCGAGTCGGCAGACGACAGAAACGACTGACAGGAAAGGAGAAAAACGCAATGCTTGCTATTTATAAAAAAGAGATGCGCTCGTATTTCATCACACCGATCGGATACGTTTACGTCGGCATATTCCTTGCCGTCGCCGCACTCCTGTTTTCTTACACAACGCTCCTTTCGAGCAGCTACGACACGTCCTCGTACTTCATCTACCTCATCATCTCCTTTATCGTGATGCTTCCGCTTCTCACGATGAAGCTCTTTGCCGAAGAGAAAAAGCTCCGCACCGAGCAGCTTCTGCTCACCGCTCCGATCAGCATCACCTCGATGGTTCTCGGGAAATTCTTTGCGGCGCTGACCCTTTTCGCAGGCACGACGCTCATCTCCTGCCTGAATCTCATCCCGCTTTACGTGATCGCGTTTGAGGAGCGTGCGGCGGCAGAGCTTTCCGGCAACTACAGCTCGGCGTCCGAGCACATCGGACCCGCAAGCGCCGAGATCGTCGGCTGCCTCATCGGCGTGCTCCTGCTCGGTGCCGCCTTCCTCGCGATCGGGATCTTCATCTCCTCGCTTTGCGAAAACCAGCTTTCCGCTGCCGTCATCACGATCGGCGTCCTCCTTCTTATGGTCGTACTGAACTTCGTGAACTCGGCAAAGCTGATCGACAGCTACGTCATCCGCTTCATCATCGACTGGGTGTCGGTGCTCAGCCGCTTCACCTACTTCAGAGCAGGCGTTTTCGATATCGCTTCCCTCATCTATTATCTCTCCCTCACGTCCGTCTTTTTGTTCCTGACCGTCCGCGTTTACGAAAAGCGCCGTTGGTCGTAACGGGCGTCACAAAAGAATTGAAGGAGAATCGGATCTATGAAAAAACAGTATAACGGCAAAAAGCTCCGTTACGGCTCTGCCTCCCTCCTCCTTACGGTGGCGATCGTTACGGCAGTCATTCTTCTGAACGTGTGTGCATCCGCCCTCTCGGGGATTGCCTCGTTCATGTACCTCGACATGACCGTCGAGGAGATCTATACGGTCTCGGACGAATGCTACGACCTCCTGAAAAAGGAAATGGTCTCGCGCATCGACGAGATCCGCGCATTCAACAAGCAGTATAACGAAAACGGCGGTACCTCCCCTCAGCGTGACGCAGTCTCGGACGCAGAGGGCGACACCGAATTCGTTCCGCGCGACGAAAACATCAAGGTAAATATCCGCTTTATGAACGACAAGGATATCCTCCTTGAGGACTCGACGATGAATCTCGTCCTGAACACCGCGCTTGAGATCGAGAAGGAATTCCCCGATTACGTCGAGGTCTCTTATATCAACATCAATAAGAATCCCTCGGCGGTGCAGAAGTACCTGACGACCTCGCTGTCGACGATCAGCAAGACCGACGTCGTCGTCGAATTCGGCTCGGAATTCAGACTTGTCGCAGAGAAGCGCTTCTTCCTCTTCGACAGCGCGACCGACCGCGCCATCGCCTACAACGGCGAAAAGCAGTTCGCGTCTGCGATCCTTGCAATCACGCGCTCGGAATCCCCGATCTGTCTCGTGGATATGGCGCACGGCGAGGCGTTCCATGACACGGCGCTCCTCTATACGCTTGAGGACGCGGGCTTTGAGATCGCGATCACCGAGGATTATCTCACCGACAAG
Source organism: Eubacteriales bacterium (assembly GCA_045533845.1). GTDB lineage: Bacteria > Bacillota > Clostridia > Oscillospirales > CAG-272 > JAZNOQ01. Next base: position 6,934 of record JAZSIN010000269.1, read on the forward strand.
GTGATCGAGGACGTGGAGAAGGAATACGGCGGCGACGTTCGTCTGATCCTGATCTACAACCCGAACTCCGACTTCCTTGTGGAGACGAAGAGCGCGAGCGGAGAGGTGATCTCGGACATCGACGAGATCGATACGCTTGACCGCTTCCTTGACGGGAAGAGCTCCATGATGGTCTTCCTGTCCCCGCAGTCGCCCGTGCTTCCGAACCTGGAGGAATACCTCGAGGAATGGGGCATCTCGTTCGATCGCCACACCGAAAACGGAACGACCTCCTCCCATATGATCAAGGATACGTCGAACTCGCTGACCTCCGACGGCTTCTCTCCCGTCGCACAGTACGTGACGGGCGGTCTCGGCGGGCAGATCACGACCGATATGCGGAGCGTTTCCTTCCCGAAGAAGCTCATCTTCAGAAACGCAATGCCGATCTCCTATTCGAGCACCTATCAGGAGACGACCTACGATCCCTCGACGAGCGAGAACCCCTCGTCCGACGAGCCGTACGTCTTCGGCAATTATTATAAGAACGGCGTTTCGCGCGCGATCTACGACCTCTTCGTCTCCTCGAAGGACGCCGTCGCAATGGCAAACGGAAAGAACGTCGCATCGGCAGGGGAATTCGATCCCTTCCGCTTTATGACGGTCTCGTGCGAGATGCGCGTCACGCAGGAGGACGACCTCGGGCTTTCGAGCATTCAGGAGAACTCCTATGTTCTCGCCTGCGGCTCGACCGAGTTTGCGACCGAGGCTTACCTGCAGTCGGCTGTCTACGGAAACACCGATTTCCTGCTCAGCGCCCTCACCGTTATCGGCAGAGAACCCGTTCCCGTCGGACTTCTCCACAAGGCGTTTGGTGACTACTCAATCGACAGTCTGACCACCGCCGCAGCGACCACCTGGACGGTCCTTCTGACCGCGATCCCCGCAGCAGCGGCACTCGTCACGGGAACTGTGATCCTCGTCAAGAGAAAATACGCATAAAGGAGCATCTGTAACAGAATGCGATCTGATACCGCAAAGACAAAACGCCCGAAAACGGGCACGTACGAGAAGCAAAAGCGCTTCACGATCCTCTTTGCCGTCCTCATCGTGCTTCTCGCCATCGCGGTGGGAATCACCTACTATTTCGTATGGCTGAACAAGACCTCGTTCGAGCACAACGGCGTCGTTTACCGTGTCGTTGAACGGGACGGGATCTACGTCCTCGTGAACGGGGACGGGATCGTCTGCGAAAAGGCGTACGGCGGCGAATACTATATGACCGACGACGGCGAGATGCTGCTCTCGGTCGACAAGAAGTCGGGTAAATATTCGGTCTACGCCGCAGTAGAGGGACTCGAATACGACGCAAACGATAAGAACAGCGAAAACGCGTATTACGTGTCCACCCAGACCGTCCTCGTTTTCCCCGCGATCTCCGAGTCGAATATTCAGGCGATCGAGATGCACAACGAGCACGGCGGATACACCTTCTACCGCGACAAGCACAACGATTTCCGTCTCCTCGGTATGGAGGAGCTTCTGATGACGTACAATCCCGAGATCTTCTCGTCCTTCCTCTTCAGCACGGGAACGATGATCGCCCAGAACAAGATCGTCGACCCGATCGTGGACGAAAACGGACGGTTCTCGGAGTACGGGCTTGCAGACAGCGACACCTATTGGTATCTGACGACGGTCGACGACCGCGTCTATAAGGTCATCGTCGGCGACAAAACACCCTCGGGCGACGGCTACTATATTCAGTACGTCGAATGCACGGATCCCGTTCTGAACACCGACGGAACGGTGAAGTCTGTCAAGGAGACCCCCCGAAAGGCGGTCTATATCACGTCGAACCAGACGATGAACACCTCGGCAGAGTACGTTGAGAAGCCTTTCCACGCGCCCCCTGAGGATCTTATGATCCCGCAAATCGTCTATGAGGTCTCCCTGAACGATTACTTCGACGTACAGAATTACGTCTTTCTGAAGAACGACAAGCCCTTCGTCGGCTTCTCCTATATCGATATTTCGGAGAGAACGATCTCCGAGCGTGCGACGACGCCCTTCGTGATGTTCCTCGACGAACATCGCGGACTTTCAGCGAACACGAACAATATCATGACGGCACTCGAAAGCTTTTACGCGATGAACTTTACGGGCGTCGTAAAGCTCGCCCCCTCCACCGAGGATCTCGTGAAATACGGGATCTACGTCGACCCCTCCCACGCCTTCACCGAAAAGAACGCAACGGGCAAGGAGGTGACCTTCCTCATCCTGAAGCAAAAGGACGGAGCCTTCGCGCTCTGCGACGAGGACGGCTCTCCCCTCACACCCGAAGCCGACGGAACCTACCGTACGCCGTCGGGTGCGGTCCTTCGGATCGATACGGAAAAGGGAACGGGCGAAACGGTATCGGGCGACGGAACGTGGGACCTCAGCTACAAGAGCCCGTATTCGGTCTTTTACAACTTCGACGTCAAGGACGGCACGACCGAGATCACGACCGAGCAGCTCGTGATGTTTTCGGGCATTTCGACCTCAAATACCGTCTACGCGTACAGCCCCGTTTACGGAATGATCGTCGAGATCCCCTCGTACGAGCTTGAATTCCTGCGTTGGAGCTTCTTTGATTGGATCGAGTCCGATCTGTTCGACGTCAACATCGCGTACGTTGCCACCCTGAAGGTCGACGTACCCGGCAATTCGCTTCTCGGCTTTACGCTGAACAATACGGCGTCGAAGCAGGGAAAGGTAGAGCCTCTCACCGATATGAAGGAGTTCTACCTCTCGAACAAGAGCGGCGCATATTACTACTACACCGAGGAAACGCTGAAGCAGAGCGGCATCAACAAGAAGGATGCGCTCGATTACCACCTTAGGAAGGTGAACGGCAGGTACGGCGTTTATAACAGCAAGGGCATCGAATATCCCATTGCGCTTGAGGCATACTTCCGCATTGCCGACAAGAAGGCTTCGAGCTCCGAATACTTCATCTCGCGCTTCGGAATGCCGAGCGAGGGAAAGAACGACGGCTGGTTCAGTGGCAAGATGTACCTTCTCCCCGACAAGAGCTATATCCTCTGCGACGGGGAAAGCGGCTATTGGGGCGTGGCGGATTACAGCGCAAGCTCGTCCGCACTCACCGTAATGCACGACGAAACGGGCAAGCGGGTGAACGTCGACTCCTTCCGCGAATATTTCGAAATACTCCTCTTCGCCTCGATCGAGCAGGAATACGTCCTCTCGCCCGAGGAGGAGACGGCTCTCATCGGAGCCCCCGACGCGCTCCAGCTCCGTCTGTCGGTCAAGACCGCAGAGCAGGATCTCGTCTACGAGTTCTACTATCTCACCTCCCGCAAGTCCTACCTGCGCCTTTCGGGCGACGGAGGCAAGACCTTTACCGGCGGAATGTACGTTCTGACCGCACGCGTCGACAAGCTCATAAACGATGCACAGAAGGTCCTGTCGGGCAGTGAGTTCGATTCGACCGCCAAAAACTAAAATCGAGAGGATCTTTTATGCTGAACACCGTTCGTCTTACGAAAAGAACCGTATCAAAGGACAAGATCAAGCACTTTAATTTCAGAAGGAAGCCGAATAAGCCGACCGCTCTGATGCACGTCGCGAAGGGGATCATCAGCTTTCCCGATCTCAAGAAGCGTGGCGCAAGGATCGAAAAGATCGGTATGGAGGAGCTCGAGGGGAAGCCCTATCTTCTTCTCGTCAACCACGCTTCGCTCGTTGACCTCAACATGATGCTGAAGGCGACGCATCCGTACCCCGTCAACAACGTCATGTCGCACGAGGGCTACGAAACCTACACCGCGCCCATTATGCGGATGCTCGGCGTGCTTGCAAAGCGGAAGTTCGTACAGGACCTTGCTTTGATCCGCAACATCCGCTACTGTCTGCACGAGCTTAAGACCATCTTTGCGCTGTTCCCCGAGGCGCGTTATTCGCTCGACGGAACAGGCTCATATCTGCCCGAATCGCTTGGCGGTCTCGTCAAGATGATGAAGGTTCCCGTCGTGATGCTGAAGCTTCGCGGCAACTTTGTGACCTGTCCTCAGTGGAACAAGATCAACAAGGGGACCTACGTCGAGGGAACGATGTACCCCCTGATCCGCGAGGAGGAGCTTTCAACGCTCACCCCCGAGGAGATGTTCAGCCGCATCCGCGAGGCATTCACCTACGACGACTTCGCGTGGCAGAAGGAGACGGGGCTCGTGATCGATCACCCCGAGAGAGCGAAGGGACTTCACGCACTCCTTTATAAATGTCCGCACTGCGGCACTGAACACGAGACCGATTCCGAGGGAACGGTACTATTCTGCCGCGCCTGCGGAAAGAAGTGGGAAATGACCGAGCTCGGTGAGCTTCGGGCGCTCGAAGGAGAAACCGAGTTCTCCCACATCCCCGATTGGTTCCGTTGGGAGCGCGAATGCGTTCGTGAGGAGGTGCGAAACGGCACCTACCGCTTCGAGGACGAGGTCAGACTCGAAACGCTGCCGAACGGAAACCGCTTCTACGCGCAGGGAACGGCAAAGCTCATTCAGACCGTCGAGGGCATCTTCATCGAGGGCACCTGCTACGGCGAGCCCTTCTCGCTCCATAAGCGTCCGCTTGAGCAGGACAGCATCCACATCGAGTACGATTACCTGAAGCGCGGCGACTGCGTTGAGGTTTCAGTCCTTGACGACAGCTATTGGTGCTACGTTTCAAAGCACGACGTGATCACGAAGCTCTCGCTCGCAACCGAGGAGATCTATCATCTCGCGAAGGAAACCGCACCGAAGAAGCAGTCACGCGTTCGGAGAAGACCGCAGAAGCAAGAAGAACCGGCAGAGGCATCCGAGGTCCCTTCGGGAAATCTTGCGGAATAAATAAAACAGGCTGTCTCACAAATGTGAGACAGCCTGTTTTTCTGTTCTCAGAAGCGCGTTTTACGCCTTCTTACCTGCGATCTCTGCGGTGTCGCGCGCGATCACGAGCTCCTCGTTCGTGGGGAGCATCCAGATCTGAACACGACTCGAGTCCTTCGACAGCTTGGTTCTGCCGTTCTTTCCAAAGGTTGCGGCGTTCTTTTCCGTATCCATCTCGACGCCGATATATTCGAGTCCCTCGCACGCCTTCTCGCGGATATAGCCGTTGTTCTCGCCAATGCCTGCGGTGAAGACGATCGCGTCAAGTCCGCCCATAGCGGCAGAGTACGCGCCGATGAACTTCTTGATCTGGTAGCCGAGCATATCGAAGGAGAGCTGTGCTCTCTCGTTGCCCTCGTTGATCGCCGCCTCAAGATCTCGGCAGTCCGAGCCGATGCCCGAGATGCCGAGCAGACCGCACTGCTTGTTCATATAATCCGCCATCTCGTCGGGGGTGAAGCCCTTCTTGTTCATGATATAGGGCACGATCGCGGGATCGATATCGCCGCAGCGCGTTCCCATCAGAACGCCTGCGAGGGGCGTGAAGCCCATCGAGGTGTCGATGCACTCGCCGCCCTTGACGGCAGAGATCGACGAGCCGTTTCCGATGTGGCAGGTGACGATCTTCGTCTCCTCAACGGGCTTACCGAGGATCTTTGCCATTTCGCCCGCAACGTAGCGGTGCGAGGTGCCGTGTGCGCCGTAGCGGCGGATGCCGTACTGCTCGTACATATCGTAGGAAAGGCCGTACATAAACGCCTCCTTCGGCATCGTCTGATGGAAGGCGGTGTCAAATACGAGGACCTGCGGGGTGTTCGGCATAACGCCGAGGCAGCCCTTGATGCCCTGAATGTGTGCAGGGGTGTGCAGGGGTGCAAAGTCGTAGCAGAGCTCAAGCTTTGCGAGGACGTCGTCGGGGAGAAGCATCGACTTCGAGAAGAAGGCGCCACCGTGGACGACGCGGTGTCCGACAGCCTCGATCTCGTCCATCGAGGAGACACATCCGTGCTCCTTCGAGAGCAGGGCGTCAACGACGCACTTGATCGCGGCGGTGTGGTTGGGCATGTCGATATCGGCAACGAATTCTGCCGCGGTGGGAAGGAGGCGGTTGTGCTTCAGACGACCGTCGATCCCGATTCTTTCACATACACCCTTTGCGAAAACAGTTTCGGTTTCCGTATCGAAGAGCTGATACTTCAGCGAGCTCGAGCCCGCGTTTACTACGAGTACGTTCATTTTTCATATCCTCCGGAGATTGCATATTACATCAAATAATTATTATACAGGATTCTTTCAAAAATTTCAAGAGGTTTTCAAAAAAAAGTAGAAAAGCAAAGGGAGAAAGCAAGGCTTTCTCCCTTTCAGCTGCGTTTTCCGACCTTGATCTCGCCGTGTTTTCCTTCAAAGGATTCGATACAGTCGCGGATCAAAATTAAAATTTGGCTGTTCGCACTTCTGCCCTCGTAATCTGCGATCACGTGTAGCTTGTCGAGCATTTCCTCATCAATCCGAACGGACAGACTTTTTGCACTCATAATAACCTCAAAATCAACATATTTTGTGTTTATACGCACATTTTACACATAATCTGTGCTACTATGTTAGAAACAAACACAAAATATATTCAAAATATGTCCAAAGAAAGGAACATTATTATGAAGCTTGCTATTTTTGGTTCAAGAACACTCTCCGCACCAAACATCGAGGAGTATCTCCCCGAGGGTGTCACCGAGATCGTTTCGGGAGGTGCGAAGGGAATCGACGAGGCAGCCGCGCACTTTGCGAAAACGCACGGGCTGAAGCTTACCGAATTTCTCCCCAACTATGAGCGCTTCGGTCGCGGCGCGCCGATCGTGCGAAACAAGGAGATCGCAAAGTATGCAGACGCGGGACTCGCATTCTGGGACGGCAAGTCGCGCGGAACGAGATCCACGATCGAGCTCTTCAACAAAGAAAACAAGCCCGTGAGGATCATCGTATAACGCCGTACGAAAAATCCCTCTGTCGATAATATTTCCACTCGCCCCTTGACTTTCCGCCCTCGTTATGTTATAATAATATAGATATTGATCGTTTTCCGTCATGGGTGACGCAAAAATTTACGTGATGTAAGGGAGAACACAGATATGGCAGAAGAACTGAAGCTTGTGGAGGGGGAATACCTCACCTATAAAAATAAGCCGCTCGTCCGCGAGGGCAACACCATTTGCTACGGTGACAAGACCGAAAAATGCATTCTGATCCTCGAGATCATGAAGTACAAGGAAGTAAACGGCAACAAGGTCCCCGATCTCATTCTGATCCAGGTCATCGACTCGAACGACCCGACGAAGATCGTGAAGCAGGGGCAGAAGTCGGGACTGTACGAGGCGTTCTCGCTTGGTCTCGTCTGGCTCGAAATGGCGCTGAAGTAAGAAAACAAAATGACTGAACCGCTACGGTTCAGTCATTTTTTATTCCACCATCAAGGCGCGGGACATGAGATAATGTCCCGCCTCCTTTTTTTCGGGTAAAAAGAGGGTGAACAGAGCCTCGGCGCGCCTTTGGAGCGTCGCCTGTCTCCTAAAATCGGCGCTTTCGTTCGCGTCAAGGATCGCTGCGGGGCGGGTCACGACCGTAAGCGTCGCATCCTTTTTCCTTCGGTACTCTGCGAGGAAGGCGCGTCCCGCGGCATTCGCACCGAGAAGATTCACGAAGGCGGGCGGGCTTCGGAGATCCTCCTCCGTAACGCCCGTGAGCCCGTACAGGACCGCGCGGCGTACGCGCGAGTCGGTATACTTTTTCGTCGCCGCAAGGCGGTAGAATTCGTCGAGGGTAACGGCGTTTCGCGCCGCCGCAACGATGCGCTCCGCGAGCCCACCGTGCATTTCCGCGATGCCCGAAAAATCCTTCGCCTCGTGCATTCGATAGAAGGAGAGGAGCGCGAGAGGGGCGTTTTCGAGCCGCACGGGTGCGTTTCCTTCGTCGACCGCACGGGAGAAGGGCGTCGTGTCGGGAAGCCCCGACGCCTCCTTGTAGCAATCCGCCACCGAGTCTCCCGCGGCGATCGCGCACTCGATCGCTCTGCGGAGTGCGGTCGCGGAGGGGTGGACGTTCTTCTTGATCTCGCCGTCGTGATACCCCGCGCCGTTTCGCCGCAGGATATCGGGTGTGATCGAAGCTCCGAGCATACGGATCGCCTTCAGATATTCGACGCCGAGCACGTCGTTCGAGCCGAAATCCTCGACTCCAATGAAGCTTCCGAGGAGGTTAAAATACGCCGCGGCGCTTCCGCTTCCGCTCCTTCCCTTTTCACGAAAGGCGGTCTGAAATTCCTCCGACAGCGCGGCATCGGCGGCACGGGAGAGGAGCGCGGGATCACCCGTCTCCGAGCCGAAGGAAAGGCGATCGACCGAAAGTCTGTCGAGGATCGAGACGCCCGCCGTCGCGAAATACTCCGCCCCACCCGCGCAGTAGGGGTAGGGAAGCTCGAGAACGAGGTCTGCGCCCGCAAGAAGGGCAAGCTCGGCGCGGGTATATTTATCCGCCACCGCGATCTCGCCGCGCTCGGTAAACGATCCGCTCATAAGGGCTACGATGCACTCCGCGCCCTCTCTACGCACTGTGGAAAGCTGATAGGCGTGACCGCTGTGCATCGGATTGTATTCGCATATGATACCCGTCGTTTTCACGTTCTTTCCCCCTTCCGCGCGGAGCGATCTTCGTTTATGCGCCTTGCCCGTTTTTCGGGAAGCGTTACTCCACGAGTCTGTTTTTTTCAAGATCGACGCGTCTGTAATACAGCCACGTCAGAAGGCTCGCCAGCATCCATCCCGTCGGGTACGCCATCGCGATGGGGACGACCGTATTTGAGATAAAGTTCGCGACGACGAACAGATAGATCTGTCGATAGGCGACGAACGAGGTAAGCATAATGATCATCGGCGCACGGCTGTTTCCTGCGCCGCGCAGACCGCCCGCGTAGACCTGATTGAAACAGCAGAGCACGTAGAAGGGCGAGATAAAGCGGAGGAAGATCGTACCGTACCTTACCGTATCGGGGTCGTCGTTCAGAAATGCGACGAGCTGCGGCGCGAGGATCATCACGGGGATCATCAGAACGACGGCGGTCACGACGCTGATGCACAGCGCGGTGCGAAGCCCTGCCCGTGCGCGGTCGACGAGTCGTTTTCCGAGATTCTGTCCGAGAAAGGTCGTCGAGGCAAGTGCGAGAGACTGAGCGGGAAGCAGCAGGACCTGATCGATCTTGGCATACGCCGTCCAGCCTCCCATCGCGACGCCGTTTTCGATCCCGTTGATGTAGGACTGCACGAAGATATTCGAAAACGAGGTGATCGCCATCTGGATCGCCGCAGGCAAACCGACGCGGAAAATCTTTTTTAAGATCTCCCACCGAAGCGCGAGCGACCGCAGGGAGAGCCGCACGCACGAGCTTGTCCGAAGGAGCGCGATCACGATGAGGATCGCCGAAACGCCCTGTGCAATGATCGTCGCGTACGCCACGCCCTCAACGCCCATTCCGAAGACAAGGACGAAGACGAGGTCGAGCACTGTATTGAGAACGGCGGAAACGATCAGATAGAGGAAGGGACGCGTGGAGTCTCCGACCGCGCGCAGGATTCCCGCTCCCATATTGTAAAAGAGCAGACCCGTGACGCCCGCGAAATAGATCGTCAGATAGGCGGTCGATTCGGGTGCGACGTGTGCGGGTGTCCGCGACAAATCGAGGAAGACAGGAATGAGGAGGAAGCCGAGCACGGTGAAGACCGCCGACAGGATCGCAGTCAGGGTGACTGCCGTATGCACCGTCTCCCGCACCTTATCGGTCTTGCCCGCGCCGAAATACTGTGAAATGACGACGCCCGCGCCGCTCGCGAGTCCCGAGAAGAAGCCGATCATCATATTGATCATCGGGCTTACCGAGCCGACCGCGTCAAACGCCGCGCGGCTGACGTAATTCCCGACCACCCAGGTGTCGACCGTATTGTACAGCATCTGGAAGATATTTCCGACGAGAAGGGGCAGGGCAAACGAAAGGAGATGGCGAAGGATGCTTCCCTCCGTCATATCGGTCTCGCCCCGTTTCGTACCGAAGCGCCTTTTCAGGACCGTATTCAAAGCCACCGTCGATCACCTCCCGAAAGCAGTTCCGTTCTGTTTTCCTTAATGCGCGTTGACGCTCTTCATTTCGGCGAGCGTCTCGACGAAGCGCTCGAAGGGTGCCTTCGACGTGAACAGGTCGTAGAAGGTCCTGATCATTCCGACGTCATCCGCGTCGGTGATATTGCTGTAGGTCGCGAGTGCCTTCTCGAGTCCGTTTTCCTTCGTGAAGGTCGTGATCTCGACCGCCGCAGGATCGGATGCAAGATCAAAGAGGTAGCCTGCCGCGATGCCGACCGCGATGTGCGCGGGGACGCCGCCCTCCTCCTTCACCATCTTGAATGCACCGACGAGTCGGTCGCCCTCGGAGAGCTTACGCTTCGGATCTCTTCCGACGCGGTCGAAGGAATCGACGAGGAGCTTATTTTCAAAGCGCACCATCAGGTCCTCGACGAACTGCATCGTGTCGTCGAGCGGCGCGTTGTGGCGCTTACAGAGTGCGCGTGCCGATTCGAGCAGGGCGCGTGTGAGAACGTACTTGATCTCGCCATCGGTCGCCGCCTCGAAGATGTAATTCTGCCCCTTCAGGTAACCGTAGTACGCCTGAAGCGCGTGGCCCATATTATGGATCAGAAGCTTCCGCTCGATGAAGAAGCGGAAGGGAGAAAAGGGAACGAGCTCAAGGATCGGCGGATAGTCACATCCGACGGGACGGAAGCCCTGTGCGTCGACGGGAAGCTCGCTGTACGGCTCGGCGCAGGCAGCGAGGGGATACTGCTCCTGAATACCCGCAGGCGTCGGCGGAACGGTTCGTCCGACCGAAACACAGACAAAGCCGACGTTCTCTTCAAACGCCGTCTTCCATTCCTCGGGGATCAGCGGCTCAACGAGACCGTGGAGATATTCGTTCGAGCCGATCATATTTTCACAGATCAGAATATTGAGGGATCTCCCCTTTTCGAGACGGGAAACGACTGCGCGTGCGATCAGCGGCGCAACGCGGGGAAGGATCGGCACACCGAGTGCGGTGCAGAGAAGATCGCAGTCCTCGATCGCCGCGACGACTGCGTCCGCGTCCTTGCCGTCGATGGCGTCGACATTCTCCACCCATTCGGGAACGTATTCAGTCCCACGCGTGACGAAAATGGGGTAACGCTTTTCCTCATTCAGCATCCTTACGACCGCGTCGTTTACGTCGATGAAGGTCGTGTGATAGCCCGAAAGAAAGAGTCTCTGGCCGATGAAGCCTCTGCCGATATTGCCGGCGCCGTACATTACTGCGTTCATAAATAGTCTCCAATCCGTATGTGAAATCGTTAACGGTATCATTTTAGCACACTTTTTTCGAGTTGTAAAGGGAATTTGGGAAAGAAAATTGTGAAATCCACTTGATTTTCCGCGCGAAATCTTATATAATGATATTATGTATAATTATATATAATGGGGAGGTTTCTTCTCCCCCGAAGGAAAGGCCCGTATGAAGCATTCTCCCCTGATCGCCATCACCCCTGCATATTCGGAGGACCGAAAGGTAAAGCTCTCCCCACAGTACATCTCCGCGCTTCTCGACTGCGGCGCGATCCCCGTCGCACTTCCGTACACCGAGGACGAGGAGCTCCTCCGTCGCTACGCTCTTCAGTTTGACGGCTTCCTCTTTTCGGGCGGCGTTGACGTCGAGCCCGACCGCTACGGCGAAGAAACGCAATTCGATTCGGTCGTCGTCGACAGGGAACGGGACGCATTCGAGCTTCTCTTTTTCCCCGAGGTGCTGAAAACGGGAAAGCCGATCCTCGGCATCTGCCGCGGCGCACAGCTTTTGAACGTCGCGCTCGGCGGCACGCTCCATCAACACATAGACGGACACAGACAAACGGAACAGGGTGCGATCCCGACACACAGCGTCACGGTAGCGGAGAATTCGCGCCTCGTGAAGATCCTCGGGGAGACAAGGATCCCCGTCAACAGCTTTCATCATCAGGCGGTGAAGGACGTTGCCCCCACGCTCCGCGCAGTCGCCTGCAATGAGGACGGCTACGTCGAGGCGGTCGAGTCCGACGACCACTCCTTCCTCGTCGCCGTACAGTGGCATCCCGAATTGATGTACAAAACGAGCGACTCAGCAACAGCCCTCTTCCGCGCATTCGTCGAGGCGGCGTCGAGCCGCAACGCGTGACGGCGGATCACAAAAAAACCAACTCTCTACGAGGTATACGAATATGACGAATATCCCCGAGCTTTACGGCAGTATGGTCTTTAACGACAGCGTGATGCGCGCGAAACTCCCGCGAGAGATCTACAAATCTCTCAGAAGAACGATCTCGCGCGGCAAGCAGATCGACATTTCGGTCGCGGATGCGGTCGCCTCCGCAATGAAGGAATGGGCGATCGAAAAGGGCGCGACGCACTATACCCATTGGTTCCAGCCCCTTACCACGGTCACGGCAGAAAAGCACGACAGCTTTATCGAGCCGATCACCGGGGATCAGGTCGTGATGGAGCTTTCGGGCAAGTCGCTCGTACAGGGCGAGCCCGACGCCTCCTCCTTCCCTTCGGGCGGACTTCGCGCGACCTGCTCAGCACGCGGCTACACCGCGTGGGACCCCTCGTCCTACGCCTTCGTGAAGGACGGCACCCTGTATATTCCGACCGCATTCTGCTCCTACACGGGCGAATCGCTTGACTACAAGACCCCGCTTCTGCGCTCGATGGAGGCGATCAGCGACGAGGCGCTCCGCATCCTGCGCGTTTTCGGTGACACCGAAACGAAGCGCGTAACCACCACGGTTGGTGCGGAGCAGGAGTATTTCCTCGTCAACCGCGATTACTTCAACACACGCGATGATCTGCTCTATACGGGCAGAACGCTGTTCGGCGCTCCCGCCCCCAAGCGTCAGGATCTGAAGGACCACTATCTCGGTCCCCTGAAGCCGAAGGTCGCCGCTTTTATGGAGGAGCTCGACCGTGAGCTTTGGAAATTCGCCATCAGCTCGAAGTCGAAGCACAACGAGGCGGCTCCCGCACAGCACGAGATGGCGCCGATCTACGCGACGACGAATATGGCGGTCGACCAGAACCTCCTCACGATGGAGCTTATGAAACGCGTCGCAGAGAAGCACGGTCTTGCTTGCCTCCTCCACGAAAAGCCCTTCGCGGGCATTAGCGGCTCGGGCAAGCACAACAAGTGCTCGCTCTCGACCGATCTCGGAAAGAATCTTCTGAATCCCGGCAAGAGCCCGATCGAAAACACGCAGTTCCTTCTGATCCTCGCGGCAGTCGTCAAGGCGGTCGACGAATATCAGGATCTGATGCGCTTGTCGATCGCATCTGCGGGCAACGATCACCGTCTCGGCGCATGCGAGGCACCGCCCGCGATCGTCTCGATGTTCGTCGGCGAGGAGCTTTCGGAGATCATCGACTCGATCGTTTCGAACACCGAATATCTCTCGGGCGCACACGGCAAGATGGATCTCGGCATCCATTCGGTCCCCGTCTTTGAAAAGGACACGACCGACCGCAACCGCACGTCGCCCTTCGCCTTCACGGGTAACAAGTTCGAGTTCCGTATGCTCGGCTCGTCACAGAACATCGCGATGCCGAACGTCATTCTCAACACGACCGTCGCGAAGGAATTCCGCGAATTCGCCGACCGCATCGAGGCGTCGGAGAACAAGCAGGAAACGATCGCGCGGATCATCAGAGAGACCTTTACGAACCACGGCCGCATCCTGTTTAACGGCGACAGCTATTCGCAGGGCTGGGAGGAGGAGGCAAAGCGCCGCGGGCTTCTGAACCTCCGTACCTCGGTCGAGGCGTTCGACGTATTCGACGCGCCGAAGAACGTCGCCCTGTTCTCGGAGTTCTCGATCTTCAGCGACACCGAGATCGAGGCGCGCAAGTATATCCTCTACGAGAACTACTACAAGACCGTCCGCATCGAGGCGCGTACGATGATCGATATGGCACAGAAGCAGATCCTTCCCGCCGTTGAGACCTATATCTTCTCGCTCGCGAAGACCCTGCGCGCCAAGCTCGACGTGCTGAAGGAAGCTCCCTGCCATATGGAAAAGGATCTGATCACCCGTCTCTCGGCGCTTCAGGACGAGGCGTACGACGCCCTGAACGCCCTCTCCGAGGCAGTACTCAGGTCGAACGAGGAAAAGAACGCAATCCGCTGTGCTTATCTGTATGCAGAGAACGTCATTCCGAAGATGGAGACCCTCCGCGAAAAGGTTGATGCGCTGGAATCTTTGACCGCGAAGGGCGCGTGGCCCCTCCCCACCTACGGGGATATGACCCACCGTCAATAACGCGCGATGGAATACAGTCAGTTCTGCGAGCACGCAGTAAAAAAGAAGCTGAGCGGCTCTGCGATCGCCCTGCGCGTCGCGATTGTCGCGGTCGGTTCTTTGATCCTCCTCTGTGCCTTTATGGTCGGACTCGTGTGGAAAAAGCCCCTTCCCGCATTGGCCGTCGCCGCACTTATCGTGATCCCGATCGCGGTCCTACTCTGGAGGCGGACCGTCGTCGAGCTCGAATATTCGATGACGGGCGGCGTGCTCACGTTCTCGCGCATCTACGCAAAAAGTGCGAGACAAATCGTATTTGAGCTGAACCTCGAGGAGATCAAAGCAGCATTCCCCTACGGAGGGGACGACGGCACGCGTCGTCTTGCGCAGTACGCACCGACGGTCGAGCACTTCGCGCTCGCCTCGGATAACGCGAGCGACAACGAGGGGAAGGAGCTCTTCTGCTGTATCTTCGATGACGACGATGGCAAAACGAACGCCTTTTACTTCGAGCTCACCGACAACGCTTACCGCTTGCTGAGGCTTTATGCGGGAGGCGTAACCGCCAAAAGAGAGCGTCCCGCATCGCGTTAACGCGCGCTTTGGACGCATAAAAATAAAAAA
>JAZSIN010000281.1:0-1523 GCA_045533845.1 Eubacteriales bacterium
GGCATATTCGGAAGGTAAAAACGGAGGCGTTGTTTTCTGGTTTGATCCCGAAAAGCTCACCGAATCGGATCCCGAGATCTGGTATGCTCCCGACGCACGTCAGGAGACCATCAAGCTCGAATCGGGTACCGAGATCGAGCGTATGTCGCTCCGCCGTGCCGCATCCTTCGGCTACTACCCCAAGGAAAGACTTACCGCCATGCACCTCGAGGTCATCGAGGAGCCTGTAGCCTTCACCCGCCGCCGCGACAAGGAAATCGTTTATTTCTACGACAAAATGACCACTCTGCGCATGCCGCTGATGTGCGTCAAGTGCGGAGGTGACGTCCGCTTCAAGAAGAAGCTCTGCAAATCCTGCTACGAGGAAGAAATGGCCGTCCGCCGCGCAGAGGGCGACGCGCACAGAAGCGCATACTACGGCATGGACCGCCGCCGCGTTCTCTTCTTCGATCTTGAGCTGACCGGCTTCTACGATCATGACGAGATCATCTCGATCTCGATCTTCAACGCCCTCGGCGAGAAGATAATGGATACCCTCGTCCGTCCCACTCACACCAAAAAGTGGAAGCGCACCGAAAAGATCCACGGCATCACCCCCGAAATGGTCAAGGACGCGCAGACGCTTGAGGAGCTGACTCCCGAGATCAAGGAGATCTTTGCGGGCGCGGACAACCTCATCGCATACGGCGTATCCACCGACTACAGCCACATCAAGTACATCTACAAAACAGAAAAAGAACGTAAGGCTCTGCACGACAAGATCCGTTGCTGTGCAAATGAGTTCGTACGCTACATACACGAGCATCGCCCCGACATCGAGCACGCAAGTCTGACCGACGCTATGGCATGCTTCGGAATCGAATGGGACGGCGTTGCCCACACCTCGATCGCCGACACCATCGGCTGTATGAAGGTCTGGGAAAAGCTCTTCCCTCATTATTATGAGAACGAACCGGAGGCAAACGAATGAAAGAGATCTCCCGCAGACCCATGCCCACCGAAACGGCGGGTATAACCGATATTGAAACCTTCATCCACGAAGGCGTTAAATTCGCAAAGCTTATGACCGCTGCCGACAACGGCGAGCAGGGCGTTATCGAAAGCATACTCCGAGGCGCGGGCATTCCCTACGTCTGCAAGGAGAACACCTCGGACTCCTGGATGCGCGTTTTTATGGGCTTTTGTACCACGGGTGTTGATTTTTACGTCCCCGAGGACCTGCTCGACGACGCGACCGACCTTGTTATGGGCGAGGATGCCGTGGAGCTGACCGACGAGGAGCTTGCCGCGCTTGAGGAAGAAGCCGCACTCGAGAGCGAGGACGAAGAGGATGCGTGAGATCTTTCTTTGTAAATACGGCGAGATCGCGCTCAAGGGTGCGAACCGCGCGTCGTTCGAGGCACTGCTCGTCCGCGAGATCAAATTTCGCCTCGGACACGTCGGGAAATTCACGATAGTACGCTCACAGAGCGTTATCCGCGTCGAGCCCGCCGAGGAGCTGACCTCCGAGCAGTTCGACACGG
>JAZSIN010000093.1:0-2710 GCA_045533845.1 Eubacteriales bacterium
GGCATCTTTGCGGGGGCAGAGGCGGTTGCCGCCGCCGCGATCCCGAACTGCAACGCGGTCTTCCTTACGGGGACCGAGATGAAGGAGGGGCTCTGCGTCTACTTTGAAGCCCTTTTTGAGCTTGAGCCGAGCTCGATCGGCGGTGCGCTCCCCGATGACGATTTCTACTACGGTGCCGATTGATTCAGCGGTTGCTGTTTATCACGGAAAGGAGGACGGATATGAAAGCGAAGCGGCTGCTGTGTAGTACACTGCTCGGGCTTTTCGCCCTCCTTTTCTGGCTCCTCGTCTGGTATCTCGTGTCGCTCAGGGTAGACAGCCCCCTCCTGCTCCCCGACCCGCTTATCGTCCTACAGCGGCTTTTCACCCTTCTCTTGACGCGGGTCTTCTGGCGGACTGTTTTCGTTTCGATCGGACGCATCCTTTTCGGCATTCTCGTCGGCGTGCTTCTTGCGATCCCCGTCGCTGTTCTATCTGCGAAGGTCCCGCTCTGTGACACGCTCCTGAGGCCGCTTCTGACCGCGATCCGATCGACTCCCGTTGCGGCGTTCATCATTCTGCTCTGGCTTTGGGTGGGCGGTGACTATGTACCCTCGATCATCACCGTCCTCATCGTGCTTCCCGTCATCGAAAAGAACCTTGAAGAGGGACTCCGTTCGGCAGATCCTGCTCTTCTCGACGTCACACGCGTCTTTCGCATTCCGCTTCCGAAGCGAATCCTTGTTTTTGATATTCCGTCTCTCCTCCCCTTTCTCCGCGCGGCGCTTCAAACGGCGATCGGGCTTGGATGGAAGTCGGGGATCGCGGCGGAGATCATCGTGCGCCCCGCGAAGGCGATCGGAAGAATGATCTCGGACGCGAAGTATTCCCTCGAATACGTCGATATTTTCGCGTGGACACTCGTTGTAATCCTCTTGTCAGTGCTGATCGAACGACTCCTTTCCCTTCTCTTTTCCCGTGCGGTCAGCGCTACGTCCGACAAGCCTGAACGAAGGGAGGAAAAACCGCTATGACAAAGCAACAAGAAGCCGTACGTCCCGCGGGGATCGTCCTTTCCGACGTGACCAAGTCCTACGGCGGTGTGACCGTCCTTGACCGACTTTCCCTTACACTTTTGCCCGTCGGTGTCACCGCACTGATGGGCGCGTCCGGACGCGGAAAGACCACGCTGTGCTCCCTCCTCCTCGGCCTCGAAAAGCCCGATGCAGGCGAGATCCATAACCCTTATAAAAGGATCTCCTCTGCCTTTCAGGATCCCCGCCTTTTTCCGTGGCTGACGGCAGAGGAAAACGTGATGCTCGTGCTTTCGGGCATTCCGAAAAAAGAAAAGCGCGAGAAAGCCGATGCGCTTCTCACGCGTCTCGGGCTCGGGGATGCTCTGAAAAAGCGTCCGAGCGAGCTCTCGGGTGGGATGCAGCAGCGCGTTTCACTTGCGCGCGCGTTTCTTCTGCCGCACGATATGCTCATACTTGACGAGCCCTTCCGTGGGCTGGACGATGAAAACAAGTCTGTGGTCATGGACCTGATCCGCGAGGAAGCCGCACGCCTCCCCGTCCTCCTCGTCACGCACGACAAATCAGACGCCGACGCGCTTTCCGCTTCCGTGATCCTGCTCACTTAACAAATTTTACATTCCGCAAATACTGAATAACCCTCCGAAGGAAATCGGATACTAACCATAAAGTATCGGGTGTCAAGCGGAGGGTCTTTCTTTCGGAGACCGAACGCCGACGCTTGCCGAAAGGAATGCACGGAATGTACAACAAAGTGGATATATGCGGTGTGGACACGTCTCTCCTGAAGACGCTCTCGGATGAGGAAAAGAAGGCGCTTCTTCTAAAGACGAAGGCAGGCGACGAGGAGGCACGACAGGAGCTGATCTACGGAAATCTCCGTCTCGTTCTGTCGATCGTTCAGCGCTTCACGGGCAGGAAGGAGAACCTCGACGACCTCTTTCAGGTCGGATGCATCGGGCTCGTCAAGGCGGTGGACAACTTCAACGTCGATCTCGACGTGAAATTCTCGACCTACGCCGTCCCGATGATTATCGGCGAGATCCGCCGCTATCTCAGGGACAACAACTCGATCCGCATCAGCCGCTCGATCCGTGATCTTGCCTACCGCGCTCTTCAGGCACGGGAAACCCTGATGCACGAGCAGAGCGGAGAGCCGACGCCCGACGAGATCGCACAGCGCATCGGGGAGAAGAAGGAGAGCGTCGTCCGCGCGATGGAGGCGATCGCCCTCCCGATCTCGCTATACGATCCCGTCTACTCAGATTCGGGTGATTCGATCTATGTGATGGATCAGATCAGCGATCCCGGGGAGAGCGACAAGCTCTGGCTTGAGAGCATCGCGCTTCGGGATGCGCTGAGTCGTCTTTCGCCGCGTGAAAGAAAGATCATCCGGATGCGGTTTTACCAGAACAAAACACAGATGGAGATCGCGTCCGAGATCGGAATCTCGCAGGCGCAGGTATCACGGCTTGAGAAGGGCGCGCTTGAGGAGATACGGAAGCAGATCTGAGCGCGTCCGTTCGGGTATTCGGAGCGCTTTATCCTTCTCTCTGCTATAACAAAGGGGCTGTCTCACATTCGTGAGACAGCCCACACGTTTCGTTTTTTGCTTTTACATTACTGCTCCTCTGCGCTTCTGCGTCGTCTGTGCGAAGGTCCTTCCTTCTTCTCTCCCTCACCGTTCTGTGCCGAGA
>JAZSIN010000156.1:0-4699 GCA_045533845.1 Eubacteriales bacterium
GACCGCTTGGCCTCCGACTTGGGTATACCAAAGAAACCACGAAAAGGAGAAAACATCGGATGAACCCTATCGAACTGAATGCCTCCCTCGGCGGCGGCGAGTCGCCCGCACGGCTTATGGTCCGCCTGCCGATCGCCGTGAAGGAGGTTCCCGTCGAGGTAAACCACGAATTTACCCTGCCCGACTACCTACCCGAAATCAAAAGGATCCTCCGCGTCTCACTCTCGGTCGAGCCACCCGAATGCTACGTCGGCGCGTTGGACGCCGAATTCTCGGGTCGCCTCTCGTACCATCTTTTCTACGTCGGCGCGGACGATTCGCTCCAAAACGCTATTCTCCCAGAGGAATACGAATTTCAGTGTCCCCTTGACCCGAGCGACGCCTACGACCGTACTATGGAAACAGATGCCTTTGCAGACGTCACACCCGAGCTTCTCGTCACGCGTGTCCTTTCCCCTCGACGGGTGAATCTACGCGCCCGTATGCGAGCCGAAGCACGGGTATGCGGCTTCCACACGCTCGCGGAGACCCTCTCGGGCAATCCTCTCGGGAGGATCGAACGTCTCACGGGCGTCTCGGATTCCGCTGTGGTCCTCCGCGGCTACGCGCGCGGTGCAGTCTTCAGCGACGAGATGATCGCGGATGCGTCGATGAAGGAGTCGAATATCCTACCGACCGAGGGACACGTCTTCGTCACCGAGGCAATCCCCGACGACGGGCGTGTCACCCTGCGCGGAGAGATCCTCGTGAAGCTCGTCTCCTCCCCCTCCTCGGGTAACGACGACGGAAACAACGCTCCCCTCCCGACCACCACCGTACGGCGCATTCCCTTCTCGGTAGACGTCCCCGTCGACGGCTGTGACCGCTACTTCGACTGCCGCGCCTTCGGTCTCCCCACGCGGATCGCCGTCACCGAGGAGGACGGACGCGTGATCATCGACGTCGAGTGCACCTTCACCGCAGAGGGGCAGAAGAATGAGCGCTTCCACTATACTCGCGACCTCTTTTCGACGGGCGCCGAGTGCAGTACGGCATACGGGGAGCGGGAATTCCCCTTCGCCCTTCACGCGATGAACAGCAACTTTACCTTCAGTGATTCCCTTCCTCTCGATAAGGCGGGGCTTGCGGAGGGCGACCGCATCGTCGACGTCTCGGGCGAGCTTTCCTCCACCGAGATCACAGAAAAGGACGGCAGGACAACGGTCGGCGGCGAGGGACATTTCCATCTCGTCGTACGGAAGGCGGACACCTCGGAATACGCCCCCGTCGACGTCACCCTTCCCTTCCGTTACTCGGTCGACAGCGCGCGTGGGGAGCGGCGGGACCTCCCCGAAGCAACAGAAAGCGCCTGCACCCTCGACGTGATCTCAGCACGTGCACGGCAGGACGGACAACGACTCTCGATCGACGCGGAGGTCTCGGTCTCGCTTCGGACGGCGGGAAAAACGAAAGCGCACCTCCTCGAGTCTGCGTCCTTCGGCGTCCCCGTCAAAAAGAAAAAAGGTAGTATCGTTCTCGCCTATCCGTCCGAATCCGACACGCTGTGGGACGTCGCGCGGCGTTACCATGTATCGCCCGATGCGCTTGCAAGGGAGAATGGCATCGATCCCCTCCCCGACGCCCCCGTGAAGGGCGTCAGGTTCCTCGTTGCACAGGCGTGAGCGTCATATAAAAAAGCAGAAAAAAGCCCTCGGAGACCGAAGTCCCCGAGGGCGGGTTTTCGTTTATGGGGAGTTGGTGCTCTCTGTGAGCGTCTCGTGGAAGATGACCTCGCGAACGATACCTCGCCTCAGAAATCCTCTCATTCGCTCGGAATGCGATCCTTCCGAAACCGAATAAGACGGCTAACCCCTGCGTGGGGCTCGGGGTTCATTCTGCTGAAGAAAATATAGATCGAGTAATCTCCGCTACTATCGTACACATAGTAGGTTGCATTGAATGTAGAGGACGTCGTCGGGGAACCCGGCTCTCTTCTTTCCACGATTCTATGGGGACTTCCTGCGATCTCATATACTTCTCGCATCGACATTCCGAGCTGAATCTGATAAAGAACGTCAAGGGAAGGCAGATCGGTTCTGTTGGGATCTGCTTTGAGAAAAAGCGGCTTTTCCTCCGTCGTTTCATCATTTAGGCTCTCAACATCGGGCTCACTTGATTCAGGAGAAGCGGGCGTTTCCTCAGCAGAGGTGATGTCACCGCCCGAGTTGACGGTACAAGACGAAAAAGGAATTATAATCGCAACGACAAGTAACAAGAAACACGATATAATCTTTTTCATATTAGTTCACCTCTTTCTGTAATACATAGTAAATGATGTCTTCGTCAGTTGGAATTCTACCATTCGCTTACGGGGACGGTTTCGGGCTCGGGGATGGGTTCGGGCTCGGGTTCGGGTGGGGTGGTTGTTTCCGATGGCTCCGAGGATGCTTCTGTCTCCGTTTCGTCCGTGGAAGCGCTTGGCAGCTCGCGAACGATCGCGTCCTTTACAACGCCGTACTTGATCAATTCCTCCACCGTATACGGATAGTCCGAGGGAGCATCTAGAGAGCATTCAAACTCAACCGTAATATACGTCTCATTCGACGTGTACCACTTGAGCGTAGGAATAGGCGCAAATCCGGGTCTGTGGGGCTTCCCGATGCGATCGACGACCTCTTTATAGGTCATGCCCTCGGTGATACTGTTTATCTCTTCGTCGGTCGGGCGGTGTGCTTTACCGGGATCCATAAACCGATCATACGAATCCGGTTCAGGGTCATAGTCGCTTGGGGAAGGTAAAGAATTGTTCCCAAATGTAAACGGGAATGTAATTTCTGCGGCTACACCACATTGCATCAATTTTCCAAAAGTATCAATAGGGAGAAGCTCTTTCGGCACATCGTGGGGCGTTAAAACAACGATAACGCAGGTATATCCTTCCGGTGTATACCATAGCAATGAAGTCGGTCCGGAATAAGGCCCTTTTTTATGAGGCTTGCCAATACGCTCAATAACCTCGCCGATGGGCATTCCTTGTCTAAGGGTAAATATATCCGCTTCGGTCGGCTTGTGCGTTTGGAGTAGATCATAGTATCGCTCCCAATATTCGGTATCGACCTCCTCCGAGCCGAGAATTATCCAACTTGGTCCTTTTGAAACCTTGGTATAGTAGTGGTGATACTTGGGCGGAGTTGTATCGATCGAAGTCCCCATATCTGATGCAAGGTCAAACGTAATCATATACGAATCCCCCTCAACGGTCGTCCACTTGAAGCAATAACTCGTCCTTGAATCATCTACCCAACCGTGCGGCTTTCCGATCGTTTCAAGAACCAAATCAAACGGCATCCCTAAACAGACCTGCTCCATATCCGATTTTGTCGGCTTAAACTCTTTTTTTAGATCAAAAAATTTCTCGTACAGGCCTAGTACATCCTCCGCTATCATATCAACAAGGACTTTGTTGAAGTCCGAAGACCGACTTTCAAAATAGAAGTATACCGAACCACCCTCGGCACTATCGTACACATAGTAGATCGTGTCATTTGGATATAGCTGTGGTAGCTCCGAGTCAGAATCCCATTGCAGAGTCTGTATTCTTTGTGGGCTTCCCACCGCTTCATATACCATCTTCATCGTCATTCCCGGGCGTATCGCACAAAGCTCGGAGTATGAGGGCAGATCGATTCTGTCGGGATCGAGCGGGAGGGTAAAATTTGCTTCGTCCGTAGTTTCATCGTTTTGGCTTTCGGGAGAAGCGGGCGTTTCCTCAGCAGAGGTGATGTCACCGTCCGAGTTGACGGTGCAAGACGAAAAAGGAATTATAATCGCAACGACAAGTAACAAGAAACACGATATAATCTTTTTCATATTAGTTCACCTCCTTCTGTAATACATAGTAAATGACGTCGCTGGTATACGCTCGCAGTTCGCCCCCGCAGTTCCAACCGATGGAATCATCATCCGTTGGCAAATATACCCTGAAGCGTTTCGTCCCCCGTTATCACATCATTTCTCGAACAAATACGAGGGGATCGGCTGGGGGGAGTCTTCCTGGTTATAGAACATAGCAATCTTGAAGGCCATGCCGCCTTCGAGATACCATTGTAACGGGTCAATATCGGTTGGACATTTCTCATCCGGGTGATAAAATGTAACGCACAGATACATTCCCTCCTCCGTATACCAGATAAACGAGGGGTACAAACTACCAGTTCCAAAGTTGTGAGGCTTCCCGAACCGTGCAATAATTTCGGGGATCGGCACTTCTTCCTCAAACCAAAATCCCTTCTTTAAATTCATACTCGATAATAAGCTTAATATATCAGACACGGTTGGCTTATGCGACAAAGTCAAATCAAAGTTTTCCAAAACGACCGGATCTGTTTCTCCCGGTCGGGTACAATAATATTTCTCGGTGGTAGGAGGATCTTCTTCTGTGGTGATCTCGTCTGTCGTAATTTCGTCCGTCGTAATCTCGTCGGTTGTTTCGGAGGGTGTATTCGCCGGGGTGCAAGAGGAAAAGCAGAGTAGAACGGCTACAAGTGCGGCGATAAAAGTCAGTATTTTCATATTGTTCCTCCTTTCAAGGCTAAAAAAGCGCACAAAGACCGAGCGGGCTTTTCCCGACGTCCTTATGCGCTTATTGTATTTTCGAAGTTCTGATCCCCCGTGCAGGGTCACCTCTCGGGGAGATCAACTCGGCAACAATTCTTTCGTC
>JAZSIN010000108.1:0-2818 GCA_045533845.1 Eubacteriales bacterium
CGCTTGGGTCCCGTACTACGTGTACGAGATCTACGCGCCTGACAGCGTAACGGGTGAAATGTCGCTCGTTTCCACCGCACGGCTCGTTTCGCTTGAGGTTCCCGAATGGAACGAGAAGACGGGCAAGCTCGATATGAAGAATTTCCCGAAGCGCGACGGAATGACCCTTGAAGGTGCATTCCTCGACGCCGAGATGACGACGCCGATGACCGAGGCGCTCGCAGGCGTGATTGATTACGAAAGCGGCGTATCGCAGTCGGACACCTTCCGCATTTACACAAAATGGCTGGAGGGCACCTGGTTCAAGATCAGTACGGCAGAGCAGTTCGTTCAGAACAGCCGTATCGACGGCAGCTACATCATCTCTGCCGATCTCGACTTCTCAGGCCTCGTGTGGAATGCAGGGCTCTCGAAGGGGCTCTACACGGGAACGATCCTCGGAAACGGACACAAGTTCTCGAATATCACTGTGATGCAGACCGACATCTCGCAGTCGCGCGGCGGCCTCTTCGGCGCAATCGACGGCGGTGCGCGGATCGAGGATCTGACCTTCGAAAACGTCACCTACACGATGAATGCGGGATCGCGTATCACCGCTCCGACCTTCGGGCTCTTTGCGGGCTCGATCGCGGAATCCGCTACCCTTACGGACGTAACGGTCTCGGGCACGCTCGTGATCAACGAGGGCTGCTACCCCTCCTCCGACTATCAGATCGGCCTGATCTCGGGTAACGGTGTGAACGGCGGTATCGACGCGTCGAACGTCATCTGCACGGTCTCTCCCGACGGAACGGAAAAGATCGCAGTCACCGTGAACGAGGACGGATCGGTCACGCTTACCTTCCCGAACGGCTAAAACGCTCCCCTTTGCGCTATCTTTGTGAATCATTTATGGAGGATATATAAAAATGAAGCAAATGAAAACGTCCACAAAAAGAATTCTCGCTCTTTTCCTCGCAGTTCTGACGTGCATGAGCACGATCGTGCTCCTCGCAGGCTGCGGCGGAAACGGCGGCACCTCGAAGCCCGACGCGCTCGTCATTATGACTGAGAGCCTCGACGGCATTTTCAACCCCTTCTACTCCACCACGGGTGCTGACAGCACCATCGTCGGTATGACGCAGATCTCGATGCTTACCTACGGCTATGCTGACGGAAAGGTATCGCCCGCCTTTGGCGACGACCAGGCAGTCGTCGTAAAGGATATGCTTCAGACCTACAACAGCGAGAAGGATCAGACCGTCTACACCTTCGTTCTGAAGAACGGCATCACCTTCTCGGACGGCAAGCCGCTTACGATCGGTGACGTCCTCTTCAATCTGTACGTCTACCTCGACCCCGTCTACACGGGCTCGTCGACGATGTACTCGACCGATATCGTCGGTCTCACGGACTACCGCACCCAGACCGTCAGCTCGGGCTCCTCGGACACCGACGACGTGATCTCCGAAGCGGCATCGAACCGTGCAAAGAACCGTATGAACGAGCTGATCAACCTCTATAAGGCTGTCGGCGCGACCGCGACTGCAGGCTCGTATCAGGCTGACTACCAGACGATGGTAGACGCGATCAAGAACCATTCCCTCTCCTCGGGCTACAAGGAGGCGATCTCGACCGATCCTTCCTCGGTCACAAACGACCAGCTTCAGAAGGACTATGATCGTGCGCTCGAGCTCTTCCGTAAGGAGCTTGAGACCGACTACGTTTCGGCAGAGAGTGCGTACACCGAAGCTCCCTACAAGAACGTTGCCGAGTTTGCGGATCCCGTATTCTGCTTTATGTACCACGAGGGCTACGTTGACGTAGAGTACGAGAAGGACGCGAACAACAAGGACATCAAGTCGAAGATCAAGAAGGTCACGCCTCAGTACAGCACGAGCGTTGTAAACAGCAAGGAGGCGGCGATCGACTACGTATACAACTCGACGATCGAGCAGAATCTCCACGTTATTCTTCAGTACTGGGCAACCGCTCAGACCCTGACCACCGAGTTCACCGCAAAGGCGAAGGAGGTCATCCTGCACGAAAACGTCGGTGAGGACGGTGCACTTGCAATCCCGAACATCTCGGGCATCGTTTCGCTCGGCCACACGACCGACGTCACGACCGTTACCACCGATAAGGGTACCTACACGGTCGCACACGAGCATAATGCCGACGGCACGCCGAAGAACGCCGAGGAATACGACGTTCTCGAGATCACGATCAACGGCGTCGACCCCAAGGCGATCTGGAACTTTGCATTCGCAGTCGCTCCTCAGCACTACTACGCGGAGGGCTACACCGTTGATATCGCGAACAACAAGTTCGGCGTTGCATACGGCTCCTTCGACTTTATGACGAATGTCATTCAGTCTCCCCGCAACATCAAGGTCCCGCTCGGCGCAGGTCCGTACATTGCGACCGACTCGGCAAGCAAGGACAGCCCCGAGGGAACCGAATTCTACAAGAACAACGTCGTTTACTTCAAGCGTAATGACAGCTTCCTGATGGGTCAGCCCAAGATCGAGCTCATCCGTTACCAGGTCGTCAGCGCATCGAACGCGCTTGACGCGCTGCAGTCGGGTCAGGTACACTACGTTACCCCGCAGTACACCCAGAACAACATCACCCGTCTCGACTCGATGAAGTCGAAGGGCATTGAAAGAATGTACACCGAGCAGCTCGGCTACGGCTACATCGGCATCAATGCGGGTAAGGTCCAGAACATCAATCTCCGTAAGGCGATCATGAGCGCAATGGATACCGCTCACACCCTCGACTATTACAGCACGGGTATGGCAGAGACCATCTACTGTTCGATGTCCTCGGTCAGCTG
>JAZSIN010000085.1:0-5937 GCA_045533845.1 Eubacteriales bacterium
CTGCTCGTCAAATGCCGAGCGGGACACGCCGCATTCAAGGCGCATTCGAAGCATCACGAATTCCCGCATCGCTTCCTCCTCTGCGATCGTCTCCCGTGACTCGATGACGTCCCCCCTACGAAGGAAGGCGTCGAGGTCGCGCGATGTGCCGAAGCGTTCCCCCCGAAAATAAGAATGTGCCGCTACGCCGAAGCCAAGGTAGTCCTGCTGTGTCCAATAGGCAAGATTGTGTCTTGACTCATACCCCACGCGTGAAAAATTGCTGATCTCGTAGCGATGAAGCCCCGCCGCAGAAAGGATCTCAACGGCATCTCTGTACATCTCGTCCTCCGCGTCCTCGTCGGGAAGCGTGAGGCGCTCGGGGTGCTTCCCGAAGGGGGTTCCCTGTTCGAGCTTCAGCCCGTACGCCGAAATATGCTCGGGTGCGACCGAAAGCGCAAAGCGCAGGGTCTCGCGGAAGGATTCGGGAGTCTGCTCGGGGATTCCGAACATCACGTCCAAAGACAAATTGTCAAAGCCCACCGCTCGTGCATCACACGCACAACGAAGGAAGTCCTCTGTCGTGTGGATCCGACCGAGAATCTGAAGCTCCCTCTCATTTGCCGATTGCAGTCCGACGCTGAGGCGGTTCACGCCCGCCCGTCGGAGCGCCGACAGATACGTGAGGTCGACCGTTCCGGGGTTACACTCTGCGGTGATCTCAGCGCCTTCGGAAAGCTCATAGCACCGCCCGATCACGTCAAGAAGGTGGGCGACCGAGCCCGGAGACAGAAGCGTCGGCGTTCCTCCGCCGAGATAGACCGTCCCGACACGATAGTCCTGACATAGCTCTGCCGTCTTCTCGAGCTCCTCGAGAAGACGTAGAGCGTACCGCTCCTTCAGCTCCTCCGACACGTCCGTGAACGAGCAAAAGTCGCAATAATTACATTTGCGGACGCAAAACGGAACGTGGATATAGAGAGAGAGCGGCTTTTTTTTGTCCAAATTACGATTCATCGAGCTTCAGCACCGCCATAAACGCCTCGGGCGAGACCTGCACCGAGCCGAGCTGGCGCATCTTCTTCTTGCCCTCCTTCTGCTTCTCAAGCAGCTTCTTCTTTCTCGTAATGTCGCCGCCGTAACACTTCGCGAGGACATCCTTTCGCATCGCCTTGACGGTCTCACGCGCGATTACGCGACCGTTGACCGCCGCCTGGATCGGGATCTCAAAGAGGGCGCGCGGGATGTTCTCCTTCAGCTTTTCGCAGATACGACGCGCACGGGCGTATGCCTTCTGCTCATGTACGATAAAGGAAAGCGCGTCGACAGGGTCGCCGTTCAGAAGAAAGTCGAGCTTCTGCAGCTTACTCGGAACGTAACCCGCAAGCTCGTAGTCAAGTGACGCGTAGCCCTTCGATCGGCTCTTCATCGCATCGAAAAAGTCGTAGATGATCTCGTTGAGCGGCAGATCATAGTGCAGTTCAACACGGTCGGTGTCGATGTATTTCATATCCTTGAAATCACCGCGTCTATCCTGACAGAGATCCATCAAGTTGCCGACGTAATCGGTCGGCGTAATAATATTC
Source organism: Eubacteriales bacterium (assembly GCA_045533845.1). Taxonomy (GTDB): domain Bacteria; phylum Bacillota; class Clostridia; order Oscillospirales; family CAG-272; genus JAZNOQ01. The sequence continues at coordinate 1,566 of JAZSIN010000085.1, forward strand.
GCCTTCACGATCGGCTCGTATGCAATCTCGATCTCGTCGGGCGTCGGGAAATTCGACGGGTTGTCGATAAGAAGCTCCTCGCCGCCCCGCGTCTTGACGCGATAGATAACACTCGGTGCGGTCGTGATGAGGTCGAGGTTGAATTCCCGTTCAAGCCTCTCCTCGATGATCTCCATATGAAGAAGTCCGAGGAAGCCGCAACGGAACCCGAAGCCGAGGGCGACAGAAGTCTCGGGCTCGAAGGAAAGCGATGCATCGTTCAGCATCAGCTTTTCGAGTGCCTCACGGAGATCTCCATAGCGCGAGCCGTCCGCGGGATAAATGCCCGCGTACACCATCGACTGCACCGCCTTGAATCCGGGAAGGGGCTCGGCGGTCGGATCATTCGCAAGCGTTACGGTATCACCGACGCGCGTATCGCTGACGCTCTTGATCGAGGCGGTGATATATCCGACCTCGCCCGCCGACAGCTTGCCCGTCTTATAAAGTCCGAACGGCTCCATCGTACCGACCTCGACGATCTCGTAGACCTTACCGGTATTCATCATCAGGACCTTGTCCCCGGGATGCACCTCACCGTCGATCACGCGGATGTTGACGACGACGCCGAGGTAGCTGTCGTAGTAAGAATCGAAGATCAACGCCTTCAGCGGTGCATTTTCATCGCCGCTCGGCGCGGGGACGTCACGGACGACCGCCTCAAGCACGTCCTCAATGTTGAGCCCCGTCTTGGCGGAGACCGCAGGACAGCCCTCTGCGGGTACGCCAATGATGTCCTCAATCTCGTCTCGGCACTTGTCGATGTTTGCGGACGGTAGATCAATCTTATTGATCACGGGAACGATCTCAAGATCGGCATCGATTGCGAGGTACGCATTCGCAAGCGTCTGTGCCTCAACACCCTGTGTCGCATCCACGACAAGAAGTGCTCCCTCGCACGCGGAAAGCGAACGGGAGACCTCGTAGTTAAAATCGACGTGACCGGGGGTATCGATCAGGTGGAAAAGATACCTTTCCCCATTCTTTGCCGTGTAGTGCAGGCGGACTGCACGCGCCTTGATCGTAATGCCTCTCTCGCGCTCGAGCTCCATATTGTCGAGCACCTGCTCCTCCATCTCACGCTTCGTGAGCGTCTCGGTCGCCTCGAGGAGACGGTCGGCAAGCGTGGACTTGCCATGGTCGATGTGTGCGATGATTGAGAAATTTCTGATATGCTCCTGTCTTTCTGACATATATACACTCCTCTGAAATAAACAACTATACAGAATATATTATAAACCAAAAACCGCCCGCTGTCAAGCAAGTGAATGAAATATTCACACGGAGAGGTACGATATCATTACAATACGACTTAGTATTATTTGTTGCAACGCTCTTGATTTTTCGTTTTACTTGTGCTATAATATACGGTGGCACAGGCTGAGTAACGTTCGAAGGAGGCTCCTTTATGAACCTGCTACATATGAAATATGCAGTCGAGGTCGCACGGTGCGGCTCGCTGAGCAAGGCTTCCGAGGTGCTTCTGATCGCACAACCTAACATCAGCCGTTCGGTCAAAGAGCTCGAACGGGATCTCGGGATCACGATCTTCCATCGGAGCGCAAGGGGGATGACTCTGACGCCCGAGGGCGAGGAATTTATACGTGACGCGCGCGATATCCTCACACGAATCGACTCTCTCGAAGGATTCTATCGGGGCGGTTCACGACAAATACGCAGGCTTTCGGTCTCCGCTCCGCACGCCCGCTACGTTTCGTCGGCGCTCGCAGAGTTTTCAAGGCGCATGGGCGACACAAACACGGAGATCTGCTACGAGGAAACGGACGCAAAGGAAACGCTCGGGCGAGTGCTCGGAAGCGAGTACAGCCTGGGCATCCTGCGCTATCCCACAGAGTACGGCAGGTACTACGAGGCCTTTTTTGAAGAAAAGGGACTCGTTTACGAAACGATCGCGAGCTTCCCCTCTGTGCTTCTGATGCATAAGGACCATCCGCTCGCATCCGCGGGTACGGTCACGGTCGAAATGCTTTCTCCGTATATCGAGATCAGGCACGGAGATCCCTACGTCCCTTTTCCCATCCCGGAGAATCTTCTCTCCGAGGCGCACACCGAAGGCGTCGGACGGAGGATCCTGGTATCCGACCGAGCGGGCAAGCTTGAGCTTCTTTCCGAAAATCCGCACGCCTTTACGTGGGATACTCCCACACCACGGGAGCTTCTTGACCGATACGATCTCGTTCAGCGCACCTGTGCGGGAAGCGAGCGGCAGATCACGGACGTTCTGATCTACCAACGCGGCTACAGGCTGACGAAGTTCGACCGGGAATTTATAACATTGTTAAACCAAGCAAAGGAGATAAAATAATGGCAGTCAAACACGATTTCAGTGCAACAAACGAGATACTCGAAAAGCACGGCTATAAGCAGGAGGATATCATTTCCATCCTACAGGAGATACAAGAGGTATATCACTACCTTCCCCGCGAGGTCTTTCCGATTATTTCGAAGGGGCTGAAAATGGGCGAAGCGCGCATTTACAGCATCGCGACCTTCTACGAGAACTTCTCGCTCGAGCCGAAGGGCAGATATGTCATCAAGGTCTGCGACGGCACCGCTTGCCATGTCAGAAGATCGATCCCGATCCTCGAGAAGCTCAGAAGCGAGCTCGGGCTTTCCGACAAGAAAAAGACGACGGACGACCTCAACTTCACGGTCGAGACGGTTTCCTGCCTCGGCGCCTGCGGTCTTGCTCCCGTCATTACCGTCAACGACGTGGTGCATCCCGAGATGAACCCCGAAAAGGTCGTTGCACTGCTGAATAAGCTGAAGGAGGAGATTCGCGATGCTGAATAACAGAGCTGAATTTATCGCTTACAGAAAAAGCGCGGAAAAGGATTACGCCGCGCAGAAGAAAAAGATCATTGTGTGTGCGGGAACCGGCTGCGTGGCAGGCGGCTCGCTGAATATATTTGATGCGCTGAATACCTTGATCAAGGAAAAGGGGCTTCCCGTTGAGATCGGACTGATGGAGGATCCCCATTCCCCCGGCATCGGTCTCAAGAAGAGCGGCTGTCACGGCTTCTGCGAAATGGGCCCTCTCGTCCGCATCGAGCCGCAGGGTTGGCTTTACACGAAGGTAAAGGTCGAGGACTGCGTTGAAATCATCGAGGAGACCATCGAAAAGGGCGAATGCATCGACCGCCTCGTATATAAGAGAGACGGCGAGATCTACCGCGAGCAGTCCGAGATCCCCTTCTACCGTCAGCAGACGCGTATGGTGCTCGAGCACTGCGGTAAGATCGACGCCGATTCGATCCGCGAATATATCGCAATCGGCGGCTACAAGGCACTCGAAAAGGCGCTGTTCGATATGAATCAGGACGAGATCGTCTCCGAGGTCTCCGAATCGGGACTGCGCGGCAGAGGCGGCGGAGGATTCCCCGCAGGCAGAAAGTGGGAGCAGGTAAAGAGACAGACCGCGACCCCGAAGTACGTCGTTTGTAACGGCGACGAGGGCGATCCGGGCGCGTTCATGGACCGCTCGATCATGGAGGGTGACCCCCACAGAATGCTCGAGGGCATGATGATCGCGGGCATCGCCTGCGGTGCGACCGAGGGCTACATCTATGTCCGTGCCGAGTACCCGCTCGCAGTCAGACGTCTTCGCAATGCGATCGCACAAGCGGAGGAGCTCGGACTGCTCGGCGACAGCATTCTCGGAACCGACTTCTCCTTCCATATGCATATCAACTGTGGCGCAGGCGCGTTCGTCTGCGGCGAGGGCTCTGCTCTGACCGCCTCGATCGAGGGTAAGAGAGGCTTCCCGCGTGTCAAGCCCCCCCGTACCGTCGAGCAGGGTCTGTTCGACAAGCCTACCTGTCTCAACAACGTCGAGACCTATGCGAACGTCGCGTCGATCATCACGAACGGTGCAGAGTGGTTTCGCGGCTACGGCTCGGAAAAGAGTCCCGGAACGAAGGCGTTCGCGCTGACGGGCAATATCCGTAACACGGGTCTTATCGAGGTCCCGATGGGCACGACCCTCCGCGAGATCATCTTCGACATCGGCGGCGGTATGCGCGGCGACGGTGAATTCAAGGCGGTCCAGATCGGCGGTCCCTCGGGTGCTTGTCTGACAAAGGAGCATCTTGATATGCCCCTTGACTTCGACACCCTCAAAAAGGTCGGCGCAATGGTCGGCTCCGGCGGTCTCGTCGTTATGGACGAGAGCACCTGTATGGTCGAGGTCGCGCGCTTCTTTATGAACTTCACACAGAACGAGTCCTGCGGTAAGTGCGTTCCCTGCCGTGAGGGCACCAAGCGTATGCTTGAGATCCTCGAGCGTATCGTTGCAGGCGAGGGCCGCGACGGC
>JAZSIN010000122.1:0-3557 GCA_045533845.1 Eubacteriales bacterium
GAGAAAGTTCTGCCCGAATTCCTTATGGAAATTCAGGGAGAACATCTGCATCACCTGCTTCACGGTCCGTATATCACACAAATTCATTGCCATACTGCTTTATTCCTTCGTTTCTTTCGATTTCGGGTCTTCTCCGGGCGCTTCTGCCGCTTTCTTCTGCGGATTCATATACCGCACGGGGATCTCCCGTTCACGCGTCTCTCTCCAGACCTGCGTGCGCTTCGGATCTCCGCCGCGCATCGGGCGGTTCGCCTCTCGCCCTTCGCCGCGCAGCGTTCGCTCCGACCGTTCTCTCGTAAAGGGGCGATCTCCCTCTCTACGCACAGCTCCGTCCTCACGCCGACGGTAAGGCTTTTCATCCCGTCCGCGCTCTCGCGGCGCACCACTCTGTCCCTTCGGGCGGTCGAACGGATGGTATCCTCCCTTCGATCGCTCGATCCCGCGCTCCCGCCGTGCGGCGTCGGGCAGATAATATTGGTAGAGATTACACGGGATCATACCGTTATACAGCTTCCGCACGCGGTCGGCACGCCGTCCGTACGCCCTTTCAAAGGTCTCGGACATCGTAAGAACGTAGATCTGCCACGGGGCAAAGCCGCTGAAGGTCTCTCCGATCTTGCGGTAAAGCTCCTCCGCCTCATCGACCGTAAGCAGTCGCTCACCGTACGGCGGATTCGTCAGGATCGTGCCCTTTCGTCCCTCGGGCTTATAGATCTCGCGCGCATCGGCGCGGAAGAATCGGATCTGATCCTGCACCCCTGCTCGGAGTGCATTCTCCTTCGCGATCTCGAGAACATCGGTATCAAGATCCGAGCCCCACGCCTCGAACGTGCAGTCGTAGTTGATGTTCCCTTCGGCCTCCTCGCGCGCCTCGTCCCAAAGCTTCTTCGGAAGAAAGGCAAGCGCCTCACCCGCAAAGGAGCGGTCGAGTCCGGGGGCAATGCGGTTCATATAGAGCACCGCCTCGATGAGGATCGTGCCCGAGCCGCAGAAGGGATCCCACAGAAGAATATCATCCGAAAGCCGCGCATTCATCACCATCGCGGCGGCAAGCGTCTCACGAAGCGGCGCACCACCCGACGCGGGACGGTAGCCTCTCTTATGAAGGGGATCTCCCGAGGTGTCGATCATCAGCGTCACAACGTCCCGAAAAAGGAAAAACTCGATCTGATACTTCGCGCCCGTTTCAGGAAAGCGCTCGTAGGGATACGATTCCTGCAGACGCGATACCACCGCCTTCTTCACGATGCTCTGGCAATCGGGAATCGACGTGAGCTGACTCTTGATGCTGTGCCCTCTCACGGGAAAGGCGTCGTTTTCACCGATAAAGCTTTCCCACGGAAGCGCCTTCGTGCCGTCAAACAGCATCGAAAAATCAGTCGCAGGAAACGAGCCGAGCTTCAAAAGCACGCGCTCCGCGGTCCGAAGCCCAATGTTCGCGCGCGCACAGTCGATCGGCTCTCCCTCAAAGGTCACGCGCCCGTCCATCGTCTCGAGCTTTTTGAGCCCCAGCGCCTCAATCTCATCCCCCAGAAATTTTTCAAGTCCAAAAAGACAGGTTGCAACAAATTGCATATCGTTTATCCTTTACCTGATACTAAGAAAGTTCATTTCCCATCAGCAGATCCGCACGGGATCGCCCAGCGATCCGAGGACCGCCTCAACATCTCCCCTCATCGGAAATCCCTCCCGAAAGGCGGTCGCAGAGCCCGCCGCGCTCCCGAGTCGAAGCGCGTAGGCGGCGTCGCCACCCGTAATGAGATATCCCGCAAGGAAGCCCGCAAGCATCGCGTCTCCCGCGCCCACACTGTTGACACATTCTCCGCGCGCGGCACTGATTCGGTAGCCTTCTCCCGATTCGAGGAGAAGCATCGCACCGTCCTTACCGAGCGACAAGAGCACGTTCCGCGCGCCAAGCGTCCGAAGCTTTCTCGCGCCCCATAGGAGGTCATCTTCGGTCGGAAGCGTCCGTCCGAGCACCGTTTCAAGCTCCTTAAGGTTGGGCTTGACAAGAAAGGGTTTTTCCCGCAAGGCGTAAAGCAGCAGTTCTCCGCTCGCATCTACGACCGTGTACGCGCCCGAACCCGAAACGTGCGCGAGAATGTCCCCATACACTGTATCGGGAAGTCCGCGCGGAGAGGAGCCCGCAAGCACAAGCACATCGCCCTCGCGGAGAGCAGAAAGCCGATCGCAGAGAAGCGGAAGCGCCTCAACAGGTACCTCTGCCCCCAAACCGTTCACATCGGTCTCCGCGCCGTGACGGAGCTTCACGTTGATCCGCGTCATCCCGCCCGGAAGAAACGAGAAATCGGTGTCGATCCCCTCTTCCCGTAGCGCCTCCTCGATCGCGCGCCCTGTAAAGCCCGCGAGAAAGCCGAGCGCCCTGTTTTCTACGCCGAATGCGGAAAGGACCCTCGAAACGTTGATCCCCTTTCCACCGAAGGAGACCGTCTCCCCCGTCGCACGCCCGATCTCTCCAACCCGAAGCGCGTCCGTATAGACGTAGTAATCGACCGCAGGGTTTACTGTAACCGTATAAACCATTTTTTGACCCCCGATCTCCATAGATACCTTTATTTTACCGCTTTTCCTCGCTTTTGTCAAGGATTTTGCGGGATTTTCCCGTTCTCCGCCGTTCTCTCCCCCTTCCCCACTTGACAGATGCCCCGCAGTGTGTTATAATACTGTATTATACTATGCCTTACGGAATAAGGAGAGATAAAAATGGGAATTTACGAAGAACTCGAGGCGCGCGGTCTCATTGCACAGGTCACCGACGAAGCAGAGATCCGCGAGCTTGTAAACGCGGGAAAGGCGACCTTCTATATCGGCTTTGACCCAACGGCGGACAGCCTCCACGTCGGACACTTTATGGCGCTCTGCCTGATGAAGCGCCTGCAGATGGCAGGCAACCGCCCCGTCGTCCTGATCGGCGGTGGCACGTGATACATCGGCGACCCCTCGGGACGCATCGATATGCGCTCGATGATGACGCCCGAGATCATTCAGCACAACTGCGACTGCTTCAAGAAGCAGATGGAGCGCTTCATCGAATTCGGCGAAGACAAGGCGATTATGGTCAACAACGCCGATTGGCTTCTCGACCTCAACTATGTCGAGCTTCTCCGCGATGTCGGCGCGTGCTTCTCGGTCAACAAGATGCTGTCCGCAGAATGCTACAAGCAGCGTATGGAGCGTGGACTCTCCTTCCTTGAATTCAACTATATGATCATGCAGAGCTACGACTTCTACCACCTGTATCAGCACTACGGCTGCAATATGCAGTTCGGCGGTGACGACCAGTGGTCGAATATGCTCGGCGGCACCGAGCTCATCCGCAAGAAGCTCGGCAAGGATGCATATGCGATGACGATCACCCTGCTCCTCAACTCCGAGGGCAAGAAGATGGGTAATACGCCGTACACTGCCGTGTGGCTCGACCCGAAGAAGACATCCCCCTACGACTTCTATCAGTATTGGAGAAATGTCGGCGACGCGGACGTTATGAAGTGCATCCGCATGCATACCTACCTGCCCCTCGAAGAGATCGACGCGAT
>JAZSIN010000052.1:0-3408 GCA_045533845.1 Eubacteriales bacterium
AAGGCGCCTCGGGGAGCGATTGCTCCTCGAAGCGCTTTTTTATATCGGTCAGATCTCGGGAATGACGATCTCCACTTCCTTGCCCACGTCGGCGGATCTTGCGATGCCGTCGATGATCGCCTGATTGATGACGATCTGCGACGTCGGGACCGGCGCAGGAGTTCCGTTCTTACACGCGTCAAGGAAGGAGCGAACCTTCAGGTCAACGAGTGCGCGCTTCGCGATGATCGGCACCTCGTACGAGACCTGCTGACCTGCCGCCTCGGTATACACCGTCATCGGGCCACCGACCGTGCCGTTCCAGCAGTCGGTCGAGGGAATGCGAAGTCCACCCTTCGTGCCGAGGATGATCGTGTCACCGGGGGTGTTGACGTTCATCGCCCACGAAATGCGGAAGTCGAGGACGATGCCCTCGTCCGTGCCGTACTCGCCGGGCTCAAGGCGAATGAATCCTGCCGCAAAGTCATCAACGCCGAACTCCTCTGCGAAGTCGGGTCTGCCGATCTCCTGGTAGCGGCAATAGCTCGGATTCTTACCGAAATACGCCGATTTCATACCGGTTACGGTCTTCGGCTTCGGATAGCCGAGTGCGTTCAGCACCATATCGAGCGAATAGCAGCCGATGTCGCCGAGCGCGCCGATGCCCGCGGTATCCGAGCGGATAAAGCTGTCCTTATCGGCGCGTACCGGAATTCCTCTCCGTCTGCCGCCGCCCGTTTGGATGTAATAGATCTTACCGAGAACGCCCGAGCGGACGATCTCACCGATCATCTGCATATTGCCGTCGAATCTCGGTTGGAAGCCGATCGACAGCACCTTTCCGCTCCGCTTCTCGACCTTCATGACCTCGATCGCTTCGTCGAGGGTAACGGTGAAGGGCTTTTCGAGCAGGACGTGGATGCCTGCTTCAAGTGCCGCGATCGCCGTCGGCATATGCTGACAGTTATAAGTACAGATCGAAACCGCGTCAAGAGCGAGCGACTTGTCTGCGAGCATTTCCGTGTGATCCTTATAATCGGTCTTCACGTCATACAGCTCGTATTTTTCGAAAAATTCCTTTGCGCGACCGGGCACGAGGTCACAGCCTGCGACGATCTCAACGTCGGGCTGGTTCAGGTATGCCTTTATGTGGGAATTGGCGATTCCGCCCGTTCCGATGAAGCCAATACGCATCTTTCTCGTCGTGTCGATCTTAGTCTCCTCTTGAGCTGTAAAGGTGTTCAGCCCTTCCATAGATTTGTCTGCCATAGCTTTTCCTTTCTTTTTTGCAGAGAGAGCGCGTGAGAGAGGGGGGGAGCCCTCAAAAAACCCTCAATCTCCCATCATAAAATCGATCGCGGGGAGAATCCATTTGTCCCAGAAGATCCAATCGTGACCACCCGGTCCTTCGTCATAGGTGACGTCGAAGCCCTTTCCCTCGACCGCCCTTCGGAAGCTCTGATTCTCCTCATACAGCGAGTCCTCAGTACCGCAGGAGAAAAAGATGCGCGGCTTCGGCTTATCCTCGGGGAAGGTCTTTACGAGGTGGATGGTATCGTCTGCACTCTCACAGAACGCCGCCGTATAGTCCTCACCCCAAATCGCAGTCGCATCGCGTCCCCATCTGAGCCGCTTCTCCCGCATTCTCGTTGCAAGATCGAGGCAACCGGAAAGCGAGGCGCATGCAGCGTAGCGCTCGGGATTCCGAAGCGCGAGCTTGACCGCCCCGTAGCCGCCCATCGACAGCCCTGCGATAAAGGTCTTTTCCCGCTTCACGGAAAGCTGCGGAAGGGTCTTTGCGATCACGGCGGGAAGCTCACGCGTGACGTAATCGTAGTATCTGTGACCGTACTTCATATTACAGTAGAAGCTGTTCTGTGCCGACGGCATTACGACAGCGATCTTTTTCATCCGCGCGTATTTTCCGATCGCACTCCCCTGCGTCCATGAGGTATAGTCCCCATGCATTCCGTGCAGAAGATAGAGCACGGGAATATCGGTCTCGGGCTCGTCGGGAAGCAGAATGCTCACGTCGGTATTGAAGCCGAGCGTTTTCGCGCAAAAATGAAGCTGAAGCGTAATCATCGTTCTTCTCCTTTTTTGGATTTTATACAATGCGGTGGGACGCCCAAGGGGAATCCCACCGCTTCAAATCTATCAGACCTCGGGAATGGAGATCTCAACCTCGCGGCCGATCGCTGCGGATCTTGCGATACCGTCGATGATCGCCTGGTTGATAATGATCTGCGACGTCGGAACGGGAGCCGTGCCGCCGTTCTTGCACGCATCAAGGAAGGTACGGACCTTCAGGTCTACGAGTCCCTTCTTCATCGTGATAACGGGAATCTCGGTCTCGACCTGCTGACCGCAGACCTCGTGATAGACCTTCATCGCACCGCCGACCGTGCCGTTCCAGCACTCGGTCGAGGGGATGCGGAGACCGCCCTTCGTGCCGAGAATGATCGTGTCACCGGGCGTGTCCATATTCATTGCCCACGAGATACGGAAGTCGAGAACGATGCCCTCCTTTGCGCCGTACTTGCCGGGCTCGAGTCGGATGAATGCCGCACCGAAGTCATCGACCGAGAACTTCTCTGCGTATTCCTTTCTCTTGCTCGCCTTGTAGCCGCAGTAGTTCGGGTCCTTGCCGAGATATGCCGACTTGTAGCCCGAAACCGTCTTCGGCATCGGATAGCCAATCGCGTTCAGAACCATATCAAGCGAATAGCAGCCGATGTCGCCAAGCGCGCCGATGCCTGCGGTCGCGTCCTCGATGAAGGTCGTGCCGTAGGGAGTCGGAATGCCGCGACGGCGTCCGCCGCCCGTCTGAATGTAGTAGATCTCACCAAGCTCGCCCGACTCGACGATCTTCTTGATCATCTTCATGTTCTCGTCGAATCTCGGCTGGAAGCCAAGGGAAACGATCTTGCCGCTTTCCTTCTCCGCCTTCATAACCTCGATCGCTTCGTCGAGGGTAACGGTGAAGGGCTTCTCAAGAAGAACGTTTACGCCCTTCTTCAGCGCGTAGATCGCGGGCTCAGCGTGCTGACGGTTGTAGGTGCAGATCGAAACTGCGTCGAGTGCGAGCGACTCGTCGTCGAGCAGCTCCTTGTGAGACGCGTAGTCGGTCTTTGCATTCTCGATGCCGTACTTTGCCATGAACGCTGCTGCCTTGCCGGGGATCAGGTCTGCGCCTGCGACGATCTCAACGTCGGGCTGAAGCAGGTACGCATTCATGTGGGAGTTTGCAATCCAGCCGCAGCCGATGATCGCTACGCGCATCTTCTTCGTGGTGTCGACGGTCGTTTCTTCCTGTGCGGTGAAGGTATTGAGTCCTTCCATAGACTTGTCTGCCATTTGATGATTACCTCTTTTCGTTTGTTTATTCGCGGGGCGGAAACCTTTTACAAAAAGTTTTCCCGTCCCGCC
>JAZSIN010000105.1:0-2586 GCA_045533845.1 Eubacteriales bacterium
TGATCGGTCAGGCAGTCGGCACGGCGGCGACGGTCGCGATCCGAAATGGGCTCACGCCCCGTGCGGCATGTGCGGAACGGATCGAGGAGATACAGAATCAGCTCCTTGAGGATGACTGCTTCCTCCCCGGCTACAAAAAGCCCCTCTCTCCCCTCTCCGCATCGGCGACGCTTTCCGCAGAGTACGGCGACGCCTCTGCACTCCGGAGCGGTCTCGACCGTCGAATCTGGGGAAATGACAACGGCTACTACGGACTGTGCAACCGCGCGATCACCTATACCTTCAAGGAAAAGACATTCGTTTCCTCCTTCCGTCTCGTCGTCGACAGCGATCTCGACCGCGAATTCGTCGAGGGAAATCCGAACCTCCGTCAATTTTCGATCACGCTCTTCCGCCGTATGGATCACAACCACACGCGCTTTGGCTTCCCGACCTGTATGCTGAAGGCATTCCGCGTCGAGGTCCTCCGCGACGACGGCACGTGGGAGACGGTCTACGAGACCGACTCAAACCGTCAGCGCCTCATTCGCGCGTCGATCGACCGTGAGACGACCGCCGTCCGCCTCATCCCGATCAGCACCTATTTTTCCGACAAGGTCTTTACGACCTACGACAGCGAGCAGGCGCATCTCTTCTCGTTTGAGGTGAGATAACAGATTATACGGAAAAGAACCGAGCCCCGAGGGGTTCGGTTCTTTTGTTATTTTCGGGAGATCCGAAACGGATCAGTGCTTTTTCCTTCCGATCGCCTTGATAACAGCGGCGGTTACAGCGGCGGCACCTGCCGCAGAAGAAAGCGCGAGTGCAACGGCAGTCGATACCGTGACCTTCGGAGCGGCTTCACTTCTTTTTTCTCTTGCGATCCGCTTTTCGGCGTGCTTTTCTCCCTTCACCTCTTCCTTCTTCTCGAAGTAGACGAAGTCGCGTGCCTTCTGCTCGTCGGTCACGACGTCGGGCGCGGGAGCGCCGTTTACGGTAAGCTTCGTCGCAGTACCCGTCATATTCGGGTAGTAACGGTAGTACATCACGTTTCCGACCGCGGAGTCCTTACCACAGTCGAGACCCATATTATACTGCACGCGCGCGAGTGTATATTCCCCGACGACAACGTCGATGCGGCACATCTTTCTCCTCTCCTTGCCCGAGGAGATCACGTGGCGCTCGGTGACGAAGATGTCCTTCCCCTCCACGAGATGCGTATCGTAGCGCGCATTGAAATCGTCGACCGTGAGTGTGCTTCCCTGAGGTCTGCGCCAGATCACAACGCTCTCACGCGGCGGGATCTTCACGCCCTTCAGGGGCATAGTCGTATCCTCATCCGGACGTCTGCCCGTATGCATCCAGAGGCGCAGCTCCGCTTTCGCGAGGTTCAGCTCGGTATTCGAGGTGTTGAACAGCTGAATGTACGGGAAGGGATTCGATACCGTCGTGCCGTCCTGAAGCGTGACGTCCTCAGTATTCGGCGCAACCGCCGTGATGTCGAGCGGCGAGAGGAGGACGTACGAGGTGCGCTGGACCGTCCTTCCGTTCACCTGTCCGCGTACGATCACCGTGAGGCGGCGCTTCTGGGTAATGTTGCGGAAGCGGCGGGTCACGCAGACACTGTCCTCTGCCTTGATCTTATCGAGATAGACCGTCTCGAGCGGCTTCGTATTCGTGACGTTGAAGCCCAGCGTCGAGCCGAGGTAGAAGTCGACCTCAAGGTTCTTCACGGGCGTCTTGCCCTCGTTGTCGAGGCGGACAGAAACGGCGTTCGGGTCAGACTCGGAGAAGTCATGGAAGACACGGATGTGGCGAAGCGACAGCGGGTTCTCGTATTCGACCCAGACGGGAGCGGTCACTGTATAGTGTCCCTCCTGCAGGATGCGGACGTAGTAATAGTCATAGAGCGCAGGAAGCTTCAGTTCCCAATCAAATGCGGTAGCGGCTCCAAGCTCCTTCTCCGCAACGACGATGTTATCCTCCGCGATGAGCTGGAGCTTTCCGATGCCGATCGGATTTTCGGTCGTGATCTCGACCGAAACGTTCAGCTCCTCGGGGTCCTTCAGAGTCGAGCCGAGCCACTGCCCGTTCACTCTGTACTTGATCTTCATCGTCTTATCGGACGTCGTATAGGTACGGCGAAGGCGGAATGCCTCCATCACGTTTTCACGTGTAAGGGCAGGTGCAAGAACGACACCCGACGCGGGACGGTTCGCCCACACGGCATTGTGGTTATCGCTGTTATATACGGGAGCGGAACGCCAGCCCTTCGAGAGAAGCATCGCGTATTCCGAGTCGGAACCGAAGCCCTTGATCTCCGAGAGAGCAACGCCTCTGACTGCTTCGGGCGTCTGGTGTCCGAACTCGTCGAAATTGCCCCAGGAAAGTCCGGGGTGGTTGAACATTCCGACGACCTCGGGATTCCGTGCAAGGTACTCGTAGATCTCGGGAAGTCCGTATTCTCTCGTATTCTGAATAATATCCTCAGCTCCGATCAGATTCATGTGTCCCCAGAATCCGTTCGACGTGTTCCACGTCATCTCCCAGCCGTAGAGCGCCGCAAATTTTCCGGGCTCGTTGAAAAGGTCGGCAACCTTCTTCTGC
>JAZSIN010000248.1:0-3366 GCA_045533845.1 Eubacteriales bacterium
AAGCTCGATCCTTTTATAAAGAGATCCCTCTTCCCGTGCTTCCATTCGGCGTTGCGACACACGTTCCTCCTTTCCATAGCGCAAAAAAACGCGCCATCACTTATCTCTTGCATAAATGATAGCACGTTTCCTAAAAAAATATTATTACCTAAAATCAAAAAAATCGGATATTTTTTCTGTGTCATACATATCCGTTTCCGAAGCAAAAGGATATGTAAACGATTTAAAGGATCGCCGCAAACTGATCTCTTGTCATTCCCGACTTTTCCATCGTGATGCGTATCGCCTGCTTGACCGCAGGAAGCGACATATGCAGCTTTTCGGCGATCTCGGGATTGGTCATTCCAAACGCCGCAAGCTTGGCAACCTCGCGCTCCTTATCGGAAAGCGTCGTAATGATATTCTTTCCGCGCACACTGCCCGAAAGCCTCGACCAACCCTCATTATATACTTTATATAGCTTCTTGACCTCTGCCCAAGCGTCCTCGTCGATAGCGGAAAGCCGCTTTTCCATCAAGGTATCAAGGGCTCGGCAGTATTCGGCAAGAACGCCGTAGAATTTATCGGGGAGTGCCAATTCTATGGCTTTGTCGATGTGGTAGATCGCGTCCTCCTCCTTACCGCAATTGTGGTAAATTGCGGCACAGGTAAGGCGCAGATAGATCTCTGCCATAATGGTATTATTGGCTCTTGCCCACGAGATCATCGGCTCTACCGAAAAGGAAATGACCGACATAATATAAAGGCCTTGTGTGCCATCTACCTTGACAAGTCCCATCGCAACTGCATAACCGAGTGCGTACAGATATTTTGCGTAATACACCTTTGCGGCAGGATATGCATCCTTGTGAATTGGCTCAAAACGCCCTTTTTTGAACCATTCCGGAAAGCTTTCGACGTTATATACCATAATATCGACCGCACTGATCGCAAGCTGCATCGCATCTCGGTCATAGTCGCTCTTAGCAGGCGCTTCGGATATATGGATCTTGGCCTTGCGCCACATTTCAATATCGCCCTTCCATACCGCGCACTGTGCCAAAAGCATACCTGCCGAAAGAACAGCATAGAAGCCCGAATGCTTTCCGAGAAGGTAACTTGCGCTGTCGTAGACCCTGTCGATCTCACCGCGCGTGTAGGCAACCTCAGCGCTAAAAAGCACCTTTGCCTCGTGATGATAGGAAAGGCTTTCGCCCACCTCGTCAGCCGTTCCGGGCGTGTGATAGAGATCGCTCATATAGAGAAAAGGCGTTTTGCGCGGAAGTGGCATATCGTCGTCCGGCTTTGCTCTCGCCGCCTTTGTTCTACCGTCGGCAGGCCTCTTTGCATCCTTCGGGATCATCCAGGCGCGCCCCAAGCGTGTTGCTCCTTCTATTCTTCCGTTTAAGCAAAGAATCTGAACGAATCTTTTCGAAAGCCCCCACTTATTAGAGGCCTCCTCTATTCCCATATACTCCATTTTTAACCTCTCAAACAATCGTTTTTACCGTTCGCGTTTGCGAATGGTAATACCGTTCGCTTTCGCGTAGTATATTATACACCTTTTTCTTGGATTTGTCAATCAGCCGGGATAAAAAGAAAAACCGACGAGGTCTCCATCGATTCCTCATCGGCTTTTTCCTTATTTTACCTTGATCTCTCTGATCCATCCCTCGGGAGCTTCGAGTCTGCCCATCTGGATGCCGGTCAGCGTGTCGTAGAGCTTCTTGAGAACGGGGCCCATTTCGGTCATTCCGCTCGGGAAGCAGATCTCTGTGCCGTGGTCAACGACCTTGCCGACGGGCGAGATAACTGCCGCCGTGCCGCAAAGTCCGCACTCTGCGAACTCCTTGACCTCTGCGAGAGGGACCTCTCTCTCCTCGACCTCCATGCCGAGATATTCCTTCGCCACGTAGCAAAGCGAGCGTCTCGTGATGGATGGAAGAATGGTCTCCGACTTCGGCGTTACGAGCTTATTGTCCTTCGTGACGAAGATGAAGTTCGCGCCGCCCGTCTCCTCGACGTTCGTTCTGGTTGCGGAATCGAGGTACATATTTTCGTCGTAGCCCTGATTATGCGCGTCGACGATCGCGTGAAGGCTCATCGCATAGTTCAGACCCGCCTTGATATGACCGGTTCCGTGAGGAGCCGCACGGTCGAAGTCACTCACGCGGAGCGTGAGGGGCTTAACACCGCCCTTGAAGTAAGGACCGACAGGGGTCGCGAAGATGCGGAACTGATATTCGGTCGCGGGCTTAACGCCGATAACGGGGTTGCTGCCGAACATATAGGGACGGAGGTACATCGTCGCGCCCGAGCCGTACGGAGGCACGAAATCGGCGTTTGCCGCAACGACCTGTTCGACTGCCTGAATGAAGAGCTCCTCGGGGTATGCAGGCATTTCGAGTCTTCTCGCGCTGTCTGCCATACGCTCCGCATTGAGATCGGGACGGAAGGTCACGATGCGACCGTCCTCGGTGCGGTACGCCTTCAAACCTTCAAAGATGGTCTGCGCGTACTGGAATACGCCCGCACATTCGTTCAGGGTGACGGTCGCGTCCTCGGTGAGGAAGCCCTCCTCCCACGCGCCGTTCTTAAAGTTTGCAACGTATCTCTTATCGGTCTGAACGTATCCGAAGCCGAGATTCGCCCAGTCAAGCTGCTTGTTACTCATACTATTCTCCATTCCGCCGCCTTAGCGGCGGCACAAATTACTTATAATTTTTTCCGAGGCTGAGTGCCTTCATATTCAGCTCCTTGAGAGCCGCCTTCTTCGGAGGAACGAGCTTCTCAACGACCTCTTCTACGCCGCTGAAGGAAAGCTCGGGGTGATTTTCGAGGAGATGTCCTACAATGATCATATTCGCAAGGCTCGCGATGCCCGCGTCCTTCGCCATCTGCGTTGCGGGAATGTAGAAAACCTCGACGTCGCTCCGCTCGACTTTTGCGCCGATCAGAGAGGAATCCACGTAGATCTGTCCGCCTGCCACGACCGCGTTCACGTACTTCTCAAGCGAAGGAAGGTTCATCGCGATCAGAACGTCGGGTGCCGTGATGATCGGCGAGCCGACGGGCGTGTCGGAGAGGATGACATTGCAGTTTGCAGTACCGCCGCGCATTTCGGGTCCGTACGAAGGGAGCCAGGAGACCTGAATGTCCTCAAGGAGTCCCTTATACGCGAGGAACTTACCGGAGAACAGAATACCCTGTCCGCCGAAGCCCGCGATCAAAATCTGTGTCGTTTTCATTCTGCAGAGCCCTCCTGTTCGGATCTGTCCTTGAACACGCCGATCGGATAATACGGGAGCATATCGCTCTCTACCCATTCAAGCGCCTGCTTCGGCGTCATACCCCAGTTGGTGGGGCAAAGTCGGAGGCCAAGCGGTC
>JAZSIN010000024.1:0-7567 GCA_045533845.1 Eubacteriales bacterium
TAGCATAAAAAACGGCGAGAAACAAGACGGAAATAAAAAAAGAACCGTCGACAGGAAAAGATTTCGAAAGAAATCGAAACATTTTTCGAAAAACCCCTTGCAAAACGAAAAAGAATGTGCTATAATACCCGAGTACGGAAAATCCGTACGCCAAAAACACAGGGGTATAGCTCAGTTGGTAGAGTACTGGTCTCCAAAACCAAGGGTCGTGGGTTCGAGTCCTTCTGCCCCTGTAAAAAAATCCAAGTCGAAAGACTTGGATTTTTTCATTTGTGTCCGCAGGACACAACATCATTTGCGTGCTTGCACGCAACATCATTTAGCCGAAGGCAAACATCATTCCGCCGCAAGGCGGACACAAATGAACGAGGTTGCACTCCGTGCAAATGATGTGCTTCGCAATGATGTGGGCTACGCCCAAGGATGTTGCGCTTCGCGCAAACGGATACGCCTTCGGCGTGATTTGGTGCGAAAGCATTTGAAATATTAACAAATTTGTGGTATAATGAAAAAAAGAAAGGTGAAACGCCCCATTAACACAGCAAAGGAAAACAAATGAAAGTCTTTTTGAAATTTTTAGAGGTTATTTTTACAATCGTTTATGTGGTTTGGAACTTGATAGAAATTCTCGCAATTCCCGCCCTTTTCCTTATAATCGGTTTGTTAAATTCTTTCCCGTGGCAATATTATGCCGCAACGATTGGCGGATATTTCATAATTGCTATCGTCATACAAATCATTTGCCATTTCATATTCAAGCATTTTGAGAAGAAGTATGAATCTGCACTTATGAGATTGTTTGAAAAAATATTTAACAAGAAATCGTAAAATCTCGAATAACGTACATAGCTTCGTTTGCAAGCATGGAGTAGCACCTCGGAAAACAGCGGTCAAGTGCAGCTCCCATCATCGCCAAGGGATAAGTGTACCCTTACGGCAAAAGCCACGGACTGTTTTTGTACGATAGCCTTATATGGATCTATTTTGTAGTGGTATCACAAAAGAAAGCATCCGCATAGCGGATGCTTTCTTTTTACCTTCAGCGGTTAAGAAGGGCTCGAAGGGCGCGTGTCAGAAAACACCACAGTGTGGTGTTTTCCCGCGCCACCGCTCCGCCCGCAGGCGGGCGAGTCCTTCTGCCCAAGCACTTTTGATGCATCGCATCGGTTTTTTGTTTTACCAACGGTAGAGGTCGACGAGAACCCGTGCATAGCACCGAGGCAGCTTTTCTCCCGTTCTTCGAAAAGCATTTTTGTTTTATATTGCAATAATCACCAATCTATGATATAATAAAGCTAAGAAAGGAGCGAAATATGGAAAGAGCAAATAAATGTGAAACAATTATTTTAACAATAAAAAGCATCTTAACGCTGGGTTTAATAATATCTTCTGTTTTGGTCGGTCTGTTTGGCCTTGTTCTATGTCTTATGATCACCAACGTGTCAGGCATTATTTTATCCATAGCTTCTATCTTTTTTCTTCCCTCTATACTGCCGTTCATTTGGTTGAAAAAAAGAAAAAAATACTTTATTAGCTGGGTATGCTGTATACTTGCTGTTGGTATTGCGTTTGCTGTTCCATACAGTATAGAAAAATACGAGGAAAGCATTACAATAGACGTAACACCAAATATTAACGTCAATGAATATCTGCCTTTTGTGGAAGATTCAAAGATCGTGAAATTTGATAGTCAAACGCTTAAGCTTACCGACGATCTTCCAATTATCGACGGTGCTACGGCAGCTTTTCCTGTATATTCAGCCTTTGTCAACGCCGTATATCCCGAAACAACCAAACTTAGAGATGGCGTATTTGAATACAACAACACAGTAGGCGGATATAGAAAGCTTGCCCAAAAAAAGACCGACATCTTTTTGGGAGCCGCTCCATCAAAAGAGCAGGTTGCATATGCAGAGCAATGCGGGACAGTCTTCAAATATACGCAGATAGGCACCGAAGCGTTCGTTTTCTTTGTTCACAAGGATAATCCAATCGATAACTTGACGGTTGAGCAAATCAAGGGAATCTATTCCGGTCAAATAACAAACTGGAGTGAGGTAGGCGGAAACGACGAGAAAATCGTTGCATTTCAACGGAACCAAGGCAGCGGCAGTCAAAGCATGCTGATTCACTTTATGGGAGAGACTCCCATTATGGATCCCGAAACAAGAGAGATAAAAGGCATGGGCGGAATCATTGAAGAGGTCGTTGACTATCAAAGCAAATCCGGCTCAATCGGGTTTTCGTTCAGGTATTATGTGGAAGGGATTATCAAAAATCCCGATCTCAAAATGATCGCTGTTGATGGTGTTGCACCTACTGTTGAAAACGTAAAAAATAATAGCTATCCAATAGTAACCCCTGTGTATGCGGTGACGTATGAGAACAATCCCAATCCTAACGTGGATATACTCATAAATTGGATTCTTTCCGATGAAGGGCAGTATATAATAGAGCAAACAGGTTACGTTGGAATAGAAAAATCCTGCAAGCAAACCAAACATAGCTTCGTTTGCAAGCATGGCGTTGCGCCCCGCAGAAAGGAAGAAGACTATGCAAAACCGCAACAGGCTCTATAAGCTCGTTCTCTCCGCGCTTTTTCTCGCGCTTGCATACATTCTGCCCTTCCTCACGGGACAGATCGCTGAATTTGGCTCGATGCTCTGTCCGATGCACCTTCCCGTCCTTCTTTGCGGCTTCGTTTGTGGATGGCCGTGGGGACTGCTCGTCGGCTTTGTCGCTCCGCTGTTCCGTTCCTTCTCACTCGGTATGCCACCATTTTTTCCGACGGCTCTCGCGATGGCGTTCGAGCTTTCTACATACGGCGCAGCCGCGGGTCTTCTGCACCGGATTCTCCCTCGGAAAAAGCCGTTTATCTACCTGTCACTCCTCATTTCAATGCTCCTGGGACGGCTCGTCTGGGGCGCCGCGACGTTTATCGCCCTCGCGGCTACGGGCGGCACATTTACCTTTTCTGCCTTCCTCATAGGTGCATTCACGAGCGCTCTGCCGGGGATCGTCCTGCAGCTCGTCCTCGTCCCGATTCTCGTGATCCTGCTTGAGCACCCCCAAATACGAAGAACAGGAGGGAAGAAGCGATGACACCAAGTGAAAAAGCCGAAACGCAGGCGCGGATCCTGACGCATTACAAAAGCTATCCTGCGCTTCTGCTCAGCGATCTCTTTAAATTTCTCCACCAAAGCGCCTTCGGATGCGAGCATCTCGTCACAGACGAAGCGGACGCCATAAAGCGCATCCGCAAGGAATTCAATGCACTTGATCCCGTCGTGTCCCTACGGGTCGATCCGCTTGACGGTAATTACAGCCGCATCCCCCTCTCCCTGCTCGAGTGCGGCCTTTCTCCCGAAACGCTGGGAAAGCTCCTCTGCAGCTCGGCAAAAAGTGAGCCAAACGGACTTGAGGCACTCGAAGCGAAGCTTTCCGTTCTCCGCACCATGATTGAGAGCGGCACTCTGCCGTTTTCGCTCAACGAATTCGACACACAGCTTACCGCGTGGCGGGAAAAGGGCTATCCCGCGCTTCATCACTCGGAGCACTTCCGAGCGCGCTACCACCCCGCGTACCGCGTGATCGCAAACGAATATGTCTCGCTCATCTCCCTCTTCACCGAGATCGACCGCCTCGTAAGGCGGCGAGACCCCTCCATCATTGCAATCGAGGGCGGAAGCGCGAGCGGAAAAACGACGCTTGCGGCGCTTCTTTCGTCGCTGTACGACTGTAACGTCTTCCATATGGACGATTTCTTCCTCCGCCCCGAGCAGAGGACGAGGGAACGCCTCGAAAAGATCGGTGGGAACATCGACCACGAGCGTTTTCTCGAGGAGATCCTGCTCCCTCTCCGCACGGGAGGGGAGGCATCCTACCGCAGCTTCGATTGCTCCACGCAATCACTCGGAGATGCGATAACAGTTCCCGAAAAACGGCTGAACATCATCGAGGGCGCATATTCGATGCACCCCGCGCTTTCGCGCTTCTACCACCTGTCGGTCTTCCTCGAAGTCTCCCACGAAAAGCAGCGGGAGCGCATCCTTCACAGAAACCCTCCCGCACTCGCAGAGCGGTTCTTCACGGAATGGATCCCGCTCGAAGTAAGATATTTCGAGGAAACGAAGGCAAAAAAACGGTGTGATCTCGCATTCACGTTCGGTGACTGACCCTTCGGTCAGCGCACACCTACGGACAAAAATAAAACAAAATGAACGAAAAGAGGCAAAGCAAATGGAGCTTTCACAGGAGATCCTCAACTACATCGCCCTTAGCCGCGACGAGGCATACGAGCTGCTGCTCACGCTCGCACAGATCCCCGCACCCTCAAACGACGAAGGAAAGCGCGCGGAATTTTGTCGCGCGTGGCTCGCGTCCCAGGGCGCAGAAGGCGTCTATATCGACGACGCACTGAACGTCGTCTATCCCATCGGGTGCGACGGCGACAAGCCGCTCACCGTCTATATGGCGCACAGCGACGTGGTCTTTCCGGATCTCGATCCGCTCCCGCTTCACGTGGAGGACGGTAAGATCTGCTGCCCCGGCGTGGGAGACGACACCGCGAACGTCGTCGCACTTCTGATGGCAGCGAAATACGTCGCAGAGAAAAAGCTCGCCCAGCAGGACGGCGGCGTGCTCCTCGTCGTCAATTCGGGCGAGGAGGGGCTCGGCAACCTCAGAGGAAGTCGCGCGATTATGGAGCATTACGGAAAAAGGGTCAGGGAATTCATCACCTTCGACGGCTACTACACGGGACTCACACAGCGTGCGGTCGGCTCGATGCGCTACCGCGTCGAGATCGAGACCGAGGGCGGTCACTCGTACGAGAAATTCGGAAACCGGAACGCGATCGCCTATCTCGCATCCCTGATCGATACGCTCTACACGGTCAAGGTCCCGACGGGCGGCAAGACCACGTATAACGTAGGAACGATCAGCGGCGGCACGTCGGTCAACACCATCGCACAGCACGCCGAGATGCTGTACGAATTCCGCTCGGACGTTCCCGAGCACCTCAGCGTGATGGAACGCCATTTCCGCGCGGCGATCGATTTTTACCGCGCGAAGGGGATCGAGGTGAAGGTCACCCTCCTCGGCGAACGCCCGTGCGGAGAGGCGAACGATAAGAAGGCGCACGCCGCCCTGCTCGATCGCGCGGCGGCAGCGGTAAGGAAGCACTACGGCGTCGAGCCGAAGCGTACCTCGGGCTCGACCGACTGCAACATCCCGCTTTCGATGGGGATCCCGTCGGTATGCGTCGGATGCGTCGACGGCGGCGGCGCGCACACGCGGGAGGAGTTCGTCAGGATCGACAGCCTCCTGCCCGGCATCGGCGTCGCGTTTGAACTGATCCTTGCACATTTTTAAGAACAAAGAGAGAATCTCCACGCTCCGTGGAGATTTTCTTCTCCATTCTCCAAATTTTCGGTTGCGATTTCCACGAAAATGATGTATAATTCTATTGAATGGTACGGTCGGCGCATCGAAACGCCGAACGGACAGACGAACAAAGCGGAGGACCTCCCATGAAGGAATACGTGATCATTCAGGACAAACAATGCTTTTACCACATCACGGGCGCCAATATGTCCACCTCCTGCGACCGCTACGCGGCGTCGGAGCTGCAAAAATATATCTACGACAGCACGGGCGTGCTCATTCCGTATTTCTCGGACCGTTGCCCGAGGCGCTCGCCCGAGATCCTGATCGGCTACGAAACGCGAAACGGCAGTGACTTCGTCACAAAAGAAGAGCTCGACGCCCTCGGCGACGACGGCTTCCTCATCAGGACTCTCGACGAGGACATCCTCATCACGGGTAAGACCTCGCGCGGCACGCTCTACGGCGTGTACGAATTTCTCCGCCGCTTCGTTGGCTTCCGCTCCTTCACGAAGGACGTCGAGAAGGTGGATCGGATCGACGAGCTCGTCATTCCCGCGCTCGAGATCAAGGACGCCCCCGACTTTGAGTACCGCGACGCCTACTTCCGCTTCGCCTTCGACGGCGCGTTCTGTGCAAAGAACCGCCTCAACACTACCCTCGGTGACATTTCGGCGGAGAAGGGCGGCAGCTTCAAATTCTTCAATTGCCACCACTCCTTCGACGATCTCGTTCCGCCGAAGGTCTATTTCGACGAGCATCCCGAGTACTACGCCCTCTCCGAGGGAGAGCGAACCGTAAAGCAGCTCTGCCTCTCGAACCCCGAGGTCGTCGCGATCGCAACACAGCAGGTACGGGAATGGATAAAAGCCCACCCCGAATGCAAGGTCTTCTCGGTCGCGCAGAACGATAAAAAATCGTACTGCACCTGCGACGCCTGCCGCGCGATAGACGAGCGTGAGGGAACACCTGCGGGAAGCATCATCACCTTTGTCAACAAAATCGCGGAAGCGATCGAGAAGGAGAGCCCGCACGTCCTCCTCCATACCTTCGCGTATCAGTACTCAAGGAAGGCTCCGAGATACGTAAAGCCGCATAAAAACGTCATCGTCAGGCTTTGTAACATCGAGTGCGAATGGGGAGACCCGCTCACAGTAATCGCCGAGCGCGAGCCCGACGGAAAGTCTGCGGAATTCCTGCAGAACATCCGCGAGTGGTCGGTCCTTTCGGATCACCTTTACATCTGGGACTATGCCGTAAACTTCCGCAACTACCTCCAGCCCTTCCCGAATTTCTACAGCATGGCAGAGAACATCCGCTTCTATAAGGCGAACGGCGTAAAGGGCGTGCTCCAGCAGGGCAACTTCTCCTACGGTGGCGGAGCCGCGTTGGACGATCTCCGCTCGTATCTCATCGCCGCGCTTCTGTGGAACGCCGACTCGGACGTCGACGCGCTGATCGACGAATTCTGCGCGGGCGTCTACGGCAAGGGAGCGCCCTATATCAGAGAATACATCACGCTGTTCACGAACGCGGTGAAGGGCTTCCGAATGACGCTGTTCGATCCCCCCTCTGCGCCCTATCTCACGGACGAATTGATCGAGAAGGCAGACGCGCTCTTCGATAAAGCCGAGGAGGCGGCGGAAAACGACGCGGTGAGAGAACGGATCCGCCGTGAGCACCTGTCGACGAAATACATGAAGACCGTCCGTATCGCAGACGACGCCGAGCGAAGCGCCGCGACCGACCGTTTCGCCGAGGAGGTCCGCGCCTTCCGCCTCACCGAGATCATGGAGCGCGTCCACCTCGAGCTATCCTTCGAATTTATGAAGCGCACGCAGTACGCAACCGACCGCAAGGGCAAATACTCGATGTATTACATTGTGCGGTAACGCGAAAGGGTCGTTATAAAAGGAAAAGCCTGAGCTTTTGCTCAGGCTTTTCTTTTATGACCCCTAGGAGAAGTCGAACATCCCGAGGGCAAGCCTCGGGTGGCAAGCACGCGGTTTGTTTATAGGTATGGCATTGTGCAGCGGGCGGCTTGCAGAGATCGATTCTAGCCTAAGAATGATAAAAGAAAAGCCTGAGCTTTTGCTCAGGCTTTTCTTTTATGACCCCTAGGAGAAGTCGAACATCCCGAGGGCAAGCCTCGGGTGGCAAGCACGCGGTTTGTTTATAGGTA
>JAZSIN010000164.1:0-3767 GCA_045533845.1 Eubacteriales bacterium
ACGTGCTCGGGGCAAGCACGATTGAATGCACTCAAGAGGCAAAGAAGGAGGCGGCAGACGGATGTGGAGAGGTGTGTTCGGTAAGCTTTGACGGGTATAAGGGGGCGAAAAAGCCACAAAAAGGAGGAAAAGGCAAAAAAAGGCAAAACGGATGAAATATGGAGGCGTACCTGCGCTTTTGGGGGGGCGGCTGCCTGCGAGGAGGGAAAAAAACGAAAAAAAGTTTGTTTGGCAAGGTGTAGAAAAAATAGGACGATTTTTGTGCAAAATGCACACAAAATTTCCGAGAGGCCGCGTAACGCGGGCTTTGCACGAAAAAATCAGTCGGTCAGAGATTGTAACAACAGGGTGTAAGAGGGGAATGCACGAAAAAATAATTTCAACAAAAATTGGGCAAAAAGCCGAGAAAAAACGGGCGCAAAAGGCGCTTGCGCGCAAGTGTGGTTTACCTTTTTGAAAGCAGGTCAAAAGGTGAATTGTGGCAGCTTTGCGAGAGATGGGGAAAATGTGGAAAACCTGTGCGAAACTCAGGACTTTCTGCTGCCTTCGGAGACGGCGCGGAGAAGGAGAGCGACTTGACAATTCTGGCGCGCTGTGTTATTATATCGGTAAACAATATCAGGGCATAATGCGGATCTAACCGTGTTTACGACGCCTCTTTGAGATCCGAGCACATCACTCGGATTTCGTTTTGACTTTCGCAAAAGTGCGCGTGCGCACGCAGCGGCGTGGGGAAGCGACAGCTTCTCCTCGTATCGTTATTTTGCCGAAAGCGGTCGTAACGGTTTTTTCCACGCCTTTTGGTTTCGGATGCTTCGTCAGATCGGAGCGCACGGCGCGTGCTATGTGTGTACGCGTGCGCGCGGGAGGATTGCCGGCGGGCGTTCGAAGCGTGGCGATCGCAAACGCTTTCGGCTGCGTTCCACCCGGACTTTCTATGAGGTCTAACTCTGTGGGCGGACATCGGACGCGGCGATTGATTGCTTTTGCTGCTTGTGCCTTCTCTCTTCCTTCGCCGGGGAGGGTGTCGGTAAAATGAGGCGAGCAATCAAACGCTCTGCTCGATCGAAGCCGCGAAAGCCCGTGTGTTGTGTTAACTCGGCGGTCCGTTCCGGAATCCGTCGAAGGAGTCGCGTGAATTTTCCGCGCGCGTCTCCCGAAAATTTTACTAGGAGGGAAATTTCAATGAACAAGACGAAATTACAGCGCTTTGTAGCTTTGCTGCTTGCGGTGGTATTTTTGGTCTGCGGCGGCACCTTGACTGTCGGTGCGGCGGGAGAGACGGGGTCCGAAGGATCGGGCAGCTCCTCTACCACGACCGTTACGACGGCGGATATTAAGGCGCTGCTGAACTCAATGACGTACGACGAGTACGTTGCGGCTTATTTCGAGACGGTCTCCCGCGCAGAGGGCGCATCCATCGTGATCAACGGTGTCGATTACGCTCCCGATCAGACCAACGTTGGCTTTGACGACGGTGCGGATGGCGTGCTTGACGACAGCCTTATCTCGATCCGTGAATATAAGGGAGTCAAGGGACTCTACACCCCGGGCGATGGTATCGTTTCCTGGAAGGTGGACGGAGTTACGAAGCCTACCCGGTATTCGATCAGCATCGAGTACTATCCGATCGAGAACAAATCTGCATCGATTGAGCGTGTCTTCTACATCAACGGCGCTGTCCCCTTCAAGGAGGCGCGTTACCTGACGCTTCCGAAGATCTGGAAGAACAACTACCCCGACGGCTCCTTCACGCTTTCGAAGAACGAGACTGACGCGGATGGTCAGAAGTACGTGACCGACGCGAAGGAATACGGGATCGAGGCAACCTATAATGCAGAGACCCGTACCGTTTCCTATAAGATGCCGAAGTTCTGGACGCAGGACATCTCGGAGCTTGCAAAGGAGAAGCTCGTTCGCTTCTTCAAGATCGACATCGATGGAAACGAGATCCGTCCGACCATTGAGCAGGATCCCGAATGGCGCGTTTACGAGCTGAAGGATTCGAACGGCTACTACACCGAGTCCTTTGAGTTCGTCATTGAGCCGAACAAGGACGGAGAGGTCATCCTCTCGCTCGAGGCGATCAACGAGCCTATGGTGATCAAGAGCATTACGCTCTTCGCTCACGAAAGCAACATTTCCTATGAGCAGTACCTGAAGAACCTCGGCGAAAAGGCAAAGGCTTCGGGTCAGGATACGATCAAGATCGAGGGCGAGGAGCTGCTCGCAGCATCCTCGAAGACGATCTACGCGATCAACGATAACTCCTGCGCAATCAACTCCCCCACGGATACCACCCGTACGATCCTGAATACGATCGGCGGCGAGAAGTGGCAGACCGCAGGTCAGTGGGCGCGCTACGGATTCTCGGTCAGCACTGCGGGTATGTACGATATTGCGATCCGCTTCCGTCAGAACGTGCTCGAGGGTCTGTATACGTCGCGTTCGATCTCGATCTCTTCCTATTATTTAGATGAAAACGGCGAGCTCGTCCGTTACAGCAAGGACGAATACCTCGCAAAGCACGGCGACACCGCAGGCTTCTACGACGGCGTTCCGTTCGATGAGGCGGCAAGACTTCAGTTCGCCTACGATCAGGATTGGCAGTCGACCCTTCTTTCTGCGAACGTTGACGACGATCAGTGCCTGTCAATTTATTTCGAGGACGGCGTCGTTTACATGATCGAGTTCGAGGTCACGATCGGTGCAATGGGCGAGATCGTGCGCGAGGTCCAGCAGATGCTCGACGTGATCAACAACTGCTACCTGAGCATCCTTCAGCTGACCGGTACCAACCCCGACGATTACCGTGACTACGGCTTCTCCCGTATCATGCCCGACGTCATCAACCAGATGGAGATGGCGGCGCAGAAGCTGGCGGGTGAGAATTCCGACGGTGAGGGCGGTATCGTTAAGAAGCTTGAGAATATTTCGGGCGGCGCAAGCTCGATGACGTCGACGCTTGAGCGTGTTGCATGGCTTCTCCACAGAATGACCGACGAAGACAACATCGCACCGAACCTCGACCAGCTCAAGTCCTACATCGGTACGCTCGGTACCTGGCTCGGCGATGCGAAGACGCAGCCCCTTCAGCTCGACTATCTTGTCGTTCAGCCCACGGGCGGTAAGCCTCCGAAGGCAATGCCGAACTTCTTCCAGACGCTCCTCCACGAGTTCTCGAGCTTCTTCCAGAGCTTTATTCGTAACTACGACCGTATGGGTGCTACCGTAAACGTCACCGACGAGGCGACTAAGGTATGGCTTGCATACGGACGTGACCAGTCGCAGGTCATCCGTAACCTGATCAACAACGACTTTACTCCCGACAAGGAGAACTACGGCGACAAGGACGGCAACGAGATCATCGTTGACCTGAAGCTCGTCGCAGGCGGTACGCTCCTTCCGTCGATCCTGTCCGGATCGGGCCCCGACGTTTACATCGGACTTGGCGAGGACAACGTCATCAACTACGCGATCCGCGGCGCACTCATTGCGATCGAGGATATGGAGGGCTTCGATGAGATGTGCCTCCAGACGTACGAGGATGAAAACGGCAATATCGTTGACAACTCGAAGAATGCGCAGTTCAACGAGGCTGCAATGATCGTCATGGGCATTGAGGATGCCGCAGGCGAGATGCACTACTATGGTCTTCCCGAGACGCAGGGCTTCAGCATGATGTTCGTGCGTGAGGACATTCTTGCCGACCTTGACATCGACATTCCCCGTACATGGGACGACGTTTAAAGTCGGATCGTAGCCAT
>JAZSIN010000181.1:0-9015 GCA_045533845.1 Eubacteriales bacterium
GGGGCAGGGCATGTGCGGTTCGTCAAGCGGAAGCGTCCCGACCGACGTCGGTCAACCCCTCATCCGTGTTTCGCGGATCACCGTGGGCGGCAGATAAGGAGGACGGAATGAAGCTTGAAGCACTGAAAAATAAGATCAAGCTGACGGCAGACGCCGTCGGGCTCTCGCAGTACGAGATCTATTACTCGAGCGAGAGCAGCGTCAGCGCCGAGACTCTGAAGGACGAGATCAGCTCGTTCTCGTCGGGTACGCAGGCGGGTATCTCCTTCCGCTGTATCGTCGACGGAAAGATGGGCTATGCATCGACCGAGCTCTTGACCGAGGACGAAATGGAAGCCCTCGTCACGCGCGCAGTCGACAACGCGATGTATCAGGACTACGACGACGAGGTCTTCCTTTATGAGGGCTCGAAGCATTACGAAGAAGTAACGGCGACGCCGCCCGAAATGCCGTCCGCAGAGGCACTGAAGGAAGCGGCGCTCGCGATCCAGAGAGCGACCTACGCGTCGAGCGACAAGGTCACGGACGGTACGCAGTCCTCGACCTTTGCGTTCGAGACCACGATCTCGATCTCGAATTCCTACGGTCTCGAGCTCACGAATCACGTCGGCAACGTCGGGTGCTTTGCCGAATCGGTCGTAAAGGACGGAGAGGATTCGCAGTTCTCGTACGAAATGGCGGAGGGGATCAAACCCGAATGCTACGAGGGAATCTCGAAAAAGGCGACCGAAAAGGCACTGCGAAAGCTCGGCGCCGTGACGATCTCGTCGGGGAAGTATAACGTCGTGTTCTCAAATCGCGCTGTCGCGTCCCTCCTTTCCGCCTTCTCGGGTGTGTTCTCTGCGAAGAATGCCGAGCTCGGACTCTCGCTTCTGAAGAACAAGGAGGGCGAAACAATCGCCTCTCCCTGTGTGACGATCGTCGATGATCCGATGCGAGAGGGATGCGCGATCCAGACCTCCTTTGACTCGGAGGGCGTTGCCACGTATCGGAAGAACGTGGTCGAAAACGGTGTGCTGAAGACGCTCCTTTACGATCTCGCAACCGCGAAAAAATCGGGGAAGGAATCCACGGGCAACGGTCAGCGCGGCGGATACCGCGGCTCTGTCGGTATCGCACCCTTTAACTTCTATCTCGCACCGAGTGAAGAACCGATTGAAACGCTTTACAGCGAGGCGGGAGACGGATCTCTTTACGTTACTACCCTGAAGGGACTCCATGCGGGTACGAATGCGGTCACGGGAGATTTCTCGGTTGAAAGCGAGGGCTTCCTCGTCGAAAACGGAAACGAGGGGAAGGCGATCCGTTCATTTACTGTTTCGGGGAATTTCTTCGATCTCTTAAAGTCGATTGACACGGTCGGTAATGACCTTTACTTCGGAATCCCCGGAGGCTTCACTCTCTTCGGCGCACCCTCGGTGCTTGTGAAGGATATGAGCGTCGCCGGCAAGGACGAATGATTTTTAAGTGATAAAGAAATGGGCTGAGTCATTCGACTCAGCCCATTTTGTAATTCGCAAAGCTTGTTTTATCCGAACAACGTTCGGTTGACGATGCCCTCGAGATATTCCTGTCTGCCGCTCGAAACGGGCGGGCAGGTGCCGAGCTTCTCTGCGTGTGCGGCAAGCTCAGAAAGCGTTGCGCATCCGCCTCTGATCTTTTTGCCGAGCTCACTCTCGAAGCTTTCGTATCTCTTTCCGATGAAGGCGTCGAGCTCGCCGTTTTCGATCAGCTCTGCCGCCTTGATGAGACCGAGCGCGAAGGTGTCCATGCCGAGAATGCACGCGCTGAACATATCCTCCTAGGTGTTGCTCGGACGGCGGTTCTTTGCGTCAAAATTGAAGCCGCCCGTGAGACCGCCTGCCTTCAGCACCTCGTACATACACATTGTGCTTTCGTAAACGTCGAAGGGGAACTCGTCGGTGTCCCAGCCAAGCAGATAGTCGCCCTGGTTTGCGTCGATCGAGCCGAGCATACCGTTGATCGCGGAAATCCTCAGCTCGTGCTGGAAGGTGTGTCCCGCGAGCGTCGCGTGATTTGCCTCGATGTTCATCTTGAAATCCTTGTCAAGTCCGTACTGACGTAAGAATCCGATCGCTGTTGCCGCATCGAAGTCATACTGATGCTTCATCGGCTCCTTCGGCTTCGGCTCGATGTAGAAGTCACCCGTAAAGCCGATGCTTCTACCGTACTCGACCGCCATTCTCATAAGAGCGGCGATATTCTCCTGCTCGAACTTCACGTCGGTGTTGAGAAGGCTCTCGTAGCCCTCGCGTCCGCCCCAGAAAACGTATCCTCTGCCGCCGAGCTTTACCGTAAGCTCAAGCGCCTTCTTGATCTGCGCCGCCGCGAAGCAATAAACGTCGACCGAGGAGGTGCTTCCCGCGCCGTTCATAAAGCGGGGATTTGAGAACATATTCGCAGTGCCCCAAAGGCATTTGATATCTGTCCCCTTCATTTTTTCGAGGATGTAATCGGAGATCTCGTCAAGGCGGCGGTTCGTCTCGTTGATGTCGTCTGCCTCGGGAACGATATCCACGTCGTGGAAGCAGAAATACTTGATGTCGAGCTTCTGCATAAACTCAAAGCCTGCGTCGACCTTTCTTTTCGCGTGCTCCATCGTGCCCTTTTCCGCACCGAAGCTCTTGTCGGCGGTGTCTCTGCCGAACATATCGGTGCCTACAGCACCGAGATTATGCCACCAAGCCATTGCGAAGGGAAGATGCTCGCTCATCTTTTTGCCCATAATGATTCTGTCGGCGTCGTAGAAACGGAACGCAAGTGGGTTCTTCGTGTCCTTGCCCTCGTATCTGATCGTATCAATACCCTTAAAAATTTCGCTCATGGTTCTTTATCCTTTCATAATTCATTTTAAACAAATTCAAAAAACGGTTGATTTGTGACTTCTCTCATTTTAAATAGTCTTACTCTTTCGGCACCGATCGGTCCATTTGGACTGTGCATAGTAAAGTAAAGCTCGCCACGCCGATCCTTGAACAGCATACCGTGTCCGCCGTTTTCGCAGGAAAGCGGAGTTTCGCAATGCTTCCATTTTCCATTTACACTGCCGTTTTCGGACCACGATACCACTTCTATATAACCGTTGTCATCAAAGCTTGACCATATCATAACAAGCTGATCTGATGCGGTTTTATAAAGAAACGGTCCGTCCGTCACAAAGCCGTTATGACGGGTGTCTGTTGCGCACGGCATATCCGATGCCTTAAACAATACCGTAGGTTCGCCGACCGCTGTGCGCAGATCCTCCGAGAGCCTGACCGAACAGATCTCTCCGTCACGTATCTGCGTCCATTCATGGCAAAAGACCATATACGGAACGCCGTCCTCCACGTAAAGCGTACCGTCAAGGCATTGCCAATCCTCAGGGGTAAGGGCAGTGGTGCTGTTTGGCACAAAGGGACCGAGCGGACTGTCTGCAACAAGAGAATACGTGCCTTTTTTGCCGTTTTCACGGGTAAACGTCGCAAACATATAATACCGATCCAGATATTTATGCACCTCGGGCGCCCAATTGACCCTGCGGTTTAATCCGTATTTTTCAGAATTAAAGCACTCTATCGGTTCACTCCAGTTTTCTAAATCGTTTGAAGTATAAACGTCCATTCCTCCAACACATGCTCCAAAGCCCTTCGCTCTGGTGCCGTAAAGATAATACGTGTCGTTGTCATACACCATAAAGGGATCTCTTACGTTGATTTCATTTGCCTTCATTGTATTCTCCTTTCATTGCCTTGTATAATTCTTTGACCGCGGGGTATATCTTGCGGTATTTTTCGTATCGGTCGGCGTACAGCGCTACAAGCTCCTTGTCGGGCGTTACGGTTTCCTTTATTTCAAAGAATTTGTCGGTAGCCGCCTTTACGCTGTCAAACTGTCCTGCACCCACCATGGCGAGTATTGCAGAGCCGTAGCCGGGTCCTTGCTCGGTCATGGGTATATTTAGTTTAGTATCAAGCACATTCGCGAGGATCTGTCTCCACAGCTTTGATTTTGCACCGCCTCCGCACAGACAGCTCGATTTAACGTCAACGCCAAATTGCTTGATGATCACAAGATTATCTCTGATAGCGAAGGCAACACCCTCGAGGACTGCTTGGTACATAGCCGCGCGTGAGGTGTTTGGGCGAAGTCCGATGAACATTCCCGTGGCGTTCGTATCGTTTATAGGGCTTCTCTCTCCCATAAGATAGGGCAGAAAGAACACTTCGTTCTTTCCAAGCTCGCTTATCGCCGACTCTTCAGCTTCATAGTTATTTGTATTCAATATTTCTTCACAAAACCATTTATTGCAGGACGCCGCCGAAAGAATACACCCCATCAGATGAAATCCACCATCTGCGTGGCAGAAGGAATGGATCGCCTTGTTGGCGTCTCCCGAAAAACGGTCGCTCGAAACGAAGATTGTTCCCGACGTACCGAGGGAGATGTTGCATCTGCTGTTTCCGACTGTGCCTGTTCCGATCGCCGCCGCCGCGTTGTCGCCCGCGCCTGCCACGACGAGAGCGCTTTCGGATATTCCGAGATCCTTCGCAACACTCGGGAGCACGGTGCCTATGACCTCATAGCTTTCGTAAAGCTGCGGCATTTGAGATTCACGCACACCGCACAGGTCCAGCATTTCCTTCGACCAGTATTTGTTCTTCACGTCAAGGAGGAGGAGACCCGATGCGTCGGAGAAATCGGTCGCGTGAACGCCCGTGAGGAGATAATTGACGTAGTCCTTCGGAAGCATGATCTTTTGGATCCTCGAGAAGCTTTCGGGCTCATTTTCGCGCATCCACAAAAGCTTCGGTGCCGTGAAGCCCGCAAAGGCGATGTTTCCCGTGTAGTCGAACAAAGCCTTCCTTCCGACCGTTTCGTTGAGATACGCCGTTTCCTTGTCGGTGCGTCCGTCATTCCAAAGGATCGCCGGGCGGATCACCTCGTCCTTTTCGTCGAGTATGACGAGACCGTGCATTTGTCCCGCAACACCGATGCCGCGGATCAGCTGTCCGTCGATGCCTTGTATCAGCTCGGGGACTGCCTCGCGGATCGCGCTCCACCAATCAAGAGGGGATTGCTCGCTCCAACCCGGATAGGGATAGTGAACGGGGTATTCCCGTGTAATCGTTTTTTGTATCTTGGCGTCCTTGTCGCACAGCATCAGCTTTACCGAGGAGGTACCAAGATCAATACCGATATAATATTCCATAGCGTCTCCTTCCCAAAATGAGGTCTGTAATTTTATTTTAACAAATACACCTTGACAAATCACGCCAAATATCATATAATAAGTGGACAATATTTAACTTTTTTCGCTGAGGGAACGCTATGTTTTACGAATCGCAAAATTCACTTTACGGAGATTCTCTGAAAATTGAGACGGGAAGGGACTTTTTCTTTCCGTCCCATCTGCACTCAAGCTTTGAATTTATCACGGTTACCGAGGGCGAGATGATCATAAATGTGGACAAAAAGCAATATCTCGTTCGGTCGGGGGAAGCGCTTTTGATCTTTCCGAATCAGATCCATTCGCTTGAAACGCCCGTACACAGCAGTCACAGCCTTTGTATTTTTTCTCCGAAGCTCGTGCAAGGCTACAGCGACGTCTTTCTTACGAGACGCCCGAAGGATCATAAATTTCGTCCGGATCCCTTTTATATCGCTCAACTGTCTGACGTCGGTGGTTTCAGAAATTCCTTGAAGGCAAAGGGGATACTCTATTCGCTTTGTGCGGAATTTGACGCGCACGCTGCGTACGTGGAGCAGAAAAACAAGGGTGAGGATCTTTTGCCGAGGATCTTTCGGTTTGTGGAGGCCAATTACAAGAAAACCTGCACGCTCGAGGCACTTGCGGAAAGCACCTCGTATCACAGCGTATACCTTTCAAGGTATTTCAAGCGGTGTACGGGACTCACCTATACCGATTACGTAAACCGTTACCGCGTCAACGAGGCGCGGTATATTCTGAAAAACGTCGACCAAAGCATTTTGCAAACGGCATACGATTGCGGCTTTGATTCCCTCAGAAACTTCAACCGCAATTTCAAAAAGGTCACGGGAATGACCCCGAGCGAGTATCGGGCTAAGAGGGAAGTGTGATTCTTTTTGCCCGTTACGGTGTTTGTGCTTGGGATCGGAATAAATGCCGCCAAAAAGCTCATAAAACAAAAGAGGAACGGAACGAATTATAACGAGTTCCGTTCTTCTTTGTTTTGAAATGTGAAGATTTTCTCTTTACAAATCGGTCGTTTGATGCTATAATGTTTTCATCAAAAGAGGAGGTGAACCTATGCGCGTGATCGGTATCGGTGAGCTTGGAGGACTTGAGGATCTTGAGATCAAGGAGCTGTTTGCGATGCGGCAGCAGTGGAGGAACGGACACACCTTTTATATGAGAACGCCACGGAAGCAAAATGCGTTCCTGTGGTTTTGTGGTGCAGAGGGCTTATTTACAACAAAAAATGGCGAGAGTCTTTCGGTTCCGAGAGGTGCGCTTGTTTTGATCCCACAGGGGGCGGAGTATGCGCTGACCTTTCTGAACTGCGAAAAGGTGACGACCTTGCTTCTTGAATTTTGTCTCTTTTCGCGCGGTGAGCCGTTTGTGCCTTCCGATGATATTTTGATTCTGGACGAGAACCTTTCGGATCGGCGGATCAAAGATCTGTTACTGGAGCTTTATGAGGAATACAAGATGCCAACGAGGCCCTATCTATCGCTCAGGAGTGGCTTTTATCGGCTTTTGTCGATGATCGCGACGAGAGAAGAGAGGCGACTTCTCGGAATGCGCGGATTTCGTGCGATAGAAAAAGGAATTCATTATCTTGAAACCAATGCGGATCAAAGCCTTTCGATCGAAGAGATCGCCGAGATGTGCTTTGTTTCTCCCGCCTATTTTCGAAGACTCTTTCACGAATATGCGGGGGTGTCGCCTACTGCCTATCGTACCAGGCGCAGGATCGAACGTGCGAAGGATCTGATGGATCGATCAGACGTCTCGATCGCGGAGCTCTCGGACTTACTCGGCTATGATAATCCATCTTATTTTTGCCGTGTGTTCAAAAAGGAGACGGGGATCGCTCCATCGGAATATCGCCGTTGGAGTATCGAAAAGTGAAGATTTTGTTTCTCTTTGTGCCTTGCTAATTGCAGATGCTGAGAGTATAATACAGTTAACGGTTGCAAAGGGCAACGGGAAAGGAGAAACAGAATGGATAAGATCAAGGTCACGGTCTGGAACGAATTCGTTCACGAGAAGAAGAGCGAGAGCATTGCACGGATCTATCCGAATGGGATCCACGGAGCGATCGCAGAGGGACTTTTGCAGTACGAGGGGTTCGAGGTGTGTACACGCACGATGGATATGCCCGAATACGGACTTGATGAAGAAACGCTCGCAAATACCGACGTGCTCGTTTGGTGGGCACATATGAAGCACAAGGATATTCCCGATGAGATCGCAAAGCGCGTACAGGAGCGTGTTCTCGACGGTATGGGCTTTATCGTTCTGCATTCCGGACATCTCTGTAAGCCCTTTGTTCGCCTTATGGGAACGGTCTGCCGCTCGAAATGGCGGGAGAACGACGAAAAGGAGCGGATTTGGGTCATCGAGCCCGGGCATCCGATCGCAAGGAATCTCCCCGAATACATCGAGCTTCCTATGGAGGAGACCTACGGTGAGCGTTTTGAGATCCCTACACCCGATGAGCTTGTATTCGTAAGCTGGTTCTCGGGCGGCGAGGTCTTCCGAAGCGGATGCTGCTTCCACCGTGGTAGGGGAAAGATCTTTTACTTCCGCCCGGGACACGAGGCATATCCGACCTTTTACCGTGCGGATATCCGCCAGGTTCTTGCCAATGCGGTCGATTGGGCGAAGCCGTCAAATGGTCCGAGTCCGACACTCGGGAAATTCATTCCGCCGCTTGAGGAAGTAACGCGAGTGAGTCACGATGACGAATATCATCCGCCTGTGCGATAAAGAAAAGGAGCAATGCGATGAAAAAAATCAGAATCGGAATCATCGGTACGGGCGGTATCGCTATGGGCCGCCACAGTAGAGAGCTTCTTGCGTGTGAGGATGCTGAGATCGTTGCCCTTTGCGACATTGATCCGAACCGCCTCGCAAAAGCACGCGAAAAGGCAGGCGTTTCACCCGAAAAGTGCTATGCGGATTACAGAGAACTGATTTGTGACCCCGACGTTGACGCGGTCGAGATCTGCACCCCGAACTATCTCCACGCCGAAATGGCGATCGAGGCACTCCGCGCGGGAAAGCCCACGAATCTTGAAAAGCCCATTGCTATGTCTTATGAAGAGGCACAGAGGATCGTTGCAGCAGAGCGCGAGAGCGGAACGCTCGGTATGACTTGCTTTACGTACCGCTTTATGCCTGCTGTGCGCTATGCAAAGCATCTTGTCGACGCAGGCGTGATCGGGGATGTGATCGGTCTCAACGTAGCGTACCTCAAGGACAGTGCTTTCTGGGAGGGAAGGCGGCTCGAATGGAGATTTGAAAAGTCAAAGGCGGCGTCGGGGGTCATCGGTGACCTCGGTGTACATCTGATAGACCTTGCACAGCTGCTTGCAGGAGAGATCAAAGAGGTCTGTGCATCGCGCGCTATCGTTGTAAAGGAACGGAAGCGACTTGACAGCGAGGAGATAGCCCCCGTCGAAACCGAAGACAGATGTAGCTTTATTGCACAGTTTGAAAACGGAGCAGAGGGCTCCTTCCATATCACGCGCTGTGCGATCGGTCATAAAAATACCATCCGATATGACGTTTACGGAACGAAGGGCTCGATCTCGTTCGATCTCAACGATCCGAAGATCCTGATGATCTGTTCGGGAGAGGGAGATCCGAAGGATTACAAAACACGAACCGAGACCGTGCCTCAGGAGTTTTATCTGACACAGGAGCAGGCCTTTGTGCACGCGGTGCAGGGAATTCGCGATCCGCTCTACCCAACGCTGTCTGACGGTGCGATGGGACAGCGCGTCATCGATGCGATATTAAGG
>JAZSIN010000130.1:0-3731 GCA_045533845.1 Eubacteriales bacterium
GCCTCGGGCGCGTCACCCGAGAGCGAAAGCGTACGCGCACTCGCCTCTACCGTCCGAAGAATCTCCTTCGCACGGCGGATTACTTCATTCGGAACGCCTGCAAGCTTTGCGACCTCTATTCCGTAGCTGTCGTCGGTCGAGCCTCGTACGATCTTACGAAGGAAGGTGATATTATCCCCGCGTTTCTTCGCGGCGATGTTATAATTCACGACGCCCTCGAGCTCGTCCTCAAGCGTGGTGAGCTCGTGGTAATGTGTTGCGAACAGCGTTTTCGCGCCGATCCTTCGGCTCACGGTATATTCAACGATCGCTCGCGCAATGCTCATACCGTCGAAGGTCGACGTGCCGCGACCGACTTCATCGTAAATGATGAGCGACTTACGCGTTGCGTTCTGCAGGATGTACGCGACCTCGTTCATTTCGAGCATAAAGGTCGACTGCCCCGACGCAAGATCGTCCGATGCGCCAACGCGGGTGAAGACCTTGTCGACGATGCCGATCCGCGCCTCTGCGGCGGGAACGAACGAGCCGATCTGCGCCATAACGGTGATGAGCGCGACCTGTCGCATATAAGTGGATTTACCCGCCATATTCGGGCCCGTAATGAGCATCAGGCGGTTTCTCTCGATATCAAGAAGCGCGTCATTCGGGACAAAATAGGCGTCCTTCACAAACTGCTCGACCACGGGGTGTCTGCCGTCCTTGATCTCGATTTTATCCGACTGATCGACCTCGGGGCGAACGTAGTGATTCTTCGCCGCGACCTGTGCGAGCGAGAGATAGACGTCGAGCGTTGCGAGAAGCTCCGCCGTTTTGCGAATGCGTGCGTCCTCAGACGCGACCGCCGCGCGGATCTCCTGGAAAAGCTCATACTCGAGTCCCCAGAGGCGATCGGACGCGCCGAGGATCTCAGATTCCTTATTCTTCAGCTCCTCGGTGATGTAACGCTCCGCACCGACGAGCGTCTGTTTTCTGATATACTCCTCAGGAACGAGATCCTTATAGGAATTCGTGACCTCGATGTAGTAGCCGAAGACCTTGTTATAGCTGATCTTTAGATTTTTGATTCCCGTACGCTCCCGCTCGGAAAGCGTCATCTGCTCGATCCATGACTTTCCGCCCATTGCGATCGAGCGAAGGTAATCGACGTCCGCATTGTAACCCGTGCGGATCATCCCCCCCTCTCTGATCAGGAAGGGCGGATCATCGACGATCGCCGTTTCGATCCTTTCCGTGACGTCCTCGAGGAGATCGAGCTCCTCGTAGAGCTCCTTCAGCTCCTCACTCGTCGAGTCCACGAGAAGTGCCTTGATCTCGGGGAGCACCGACGCCGTTACGGCGATCGCGCGGAGATCCTTCGCGTTCGCGGTTCCGTACACGACCTTCGTGATGAGACGCTCAAGGTCGAGCACGCTCCGAAGAAGCTCTGAGAGCTCCTCCCTCTTCATATAGCTGCCGACAAGCTCCTCGACCGCTCCCTGCCTTCTATTGATGCGGGAGATGTTGATGAGGGGATGCTCGACCCATTTGCGGAGGAGTCGCGCTCCGGACGCTGTCTCGGTCTTATCGAGCACCCAAAGGAGTGAGCCCTTCTTTTCCTTCGCGCGCATCGTTTCGGTAAGCTCGAGGTTGCGGCGTGTGCTCATATCCATTTCGAGGTACTGTCCGTCCGAGTAGACGCGCAACTCGCGGATATAGGAGATATCCGCCTTCTGCATCTCGGAGAGATAGGAAAGAAGCGCACCGACCGCAGACACGAGGGCACGGTCCTGAAGCGTTTCCTCGCGGAGTCCGTCGCCGAACTGCTGCAAACAGCGCTCCCTTGCCTCCTCGTACTCAAACCGTGCGGGCTGATTTTCGGTGATGACCGCCGAAAGGCGTCCCGTGATAAAATCCGCAGTGCGCGAATAAGTGTTCATTTTCTTTACGGTCAGATTCGAAACGACCTCACTCGGCGAATAGGTGCCGAGCTCACTCTGCAGGCGCGTATCCATCGCGTCGCCGCCGATCGAGGTGGCGTAGATCTCGCCCGTAGAAACGTCACAGAAGCAGACGCCGTGGCGGAATTCTCCGACATAAAGCGCGGAGAGATAATTGTTTCTCTGCTCCGCGAGAAGCGTGGTCTCGATCACGGTTCCGGGGGTGATCACGCGAATGACCTCGCG
The DNA here is from genome assembly GCA_045533845.1 of Eubacteriales bacterium. Taxonomy (GTDB): domain Bacteria; phylum Bacillota; class Clostridia; order Oscillospirales; family CAG-272; genus JAZNOQ01. The sequence goes on from JAZSIN010000130.1 coordinate 2,166, forward strand.
CTTTACGAGTCCCTTCGCCTTCGACGGGTCCTCGGTCTGCTCACAGATCGCGACCTTATAGCCCTTCGTGATCAGCTTGCCGATGTAGACCTCTGCGCTGTGGAAGGGTACGCCGCACATCGGTGCGCGCTCCGCTTCTCCGCAGTCTCTGCCCGTGAGGGTCAGCTCGAGCTCTCTCGACGCGAGAATCGCGTCGTCAAAGAACATCTCGTAGAAGTCGCCGAGACGGTAAAAAAGGAGATAATCCTTATATTCGTTTTTAATCGCAAAATACTGCTCCATCATCGGAGTCATATCGGTCTTCCCCGCTTTCTCTCTCTCTGTTTCGGTCTTCGTTTACTTGTGGCAGGAGCCCCCACAGGACGAGCAATCGTGCGAGCATTCGGGAAGCTTACCCGTGATCATATAAGAGATCGTGTTATTCACCGCGTCCATCAGCTTGCCCGACTCGCTCTGTGCCGTAAGAAGCTCACCAAAGGCGGGACACGCAAGGATCTGCTCATACAGCTCGTTGATGCGGTCTCTGACGAGATCGACGAGATGGGTATCGCGATCGGGATCTGCCGCCATCTGCTGCATTGCCGCCTGCTGTACGTCGTATTCCGAAAGAAGCTTCTGAAGCGTCGCGTCGTTTTCATATGCCATCTTTGCCTGTTCGAACCGGACCATTCGGGGGTCCTTTTTCAGCTCCTTGCCGAGCTCTGCGGCAAGACGGAAGATCTTGCTCTCCCCTTCGTTTCCCGCGATCTCCTCGGGGACCGTATTCTTATCGTTTTCCATATTCGTTTCTCCGTTTATCTGTAAATCAAGTTTTATCTTACGACCTCGCCGTAAAGGGCGAAGGATTCCGCAGAATCGATTCGTACCTGAAGGAATCGCCCGCAGTCGGACTCCTCCCCGTGAAAGAACACGAGCTTATTGCCGTCGGTCCTTCCGCTGAAGAATGCGGGATCGTTCTTGCTGACGCCGTCGCAGAGGACGCGGAGCGTCTTCCCTACTGCGTCCCGGTTCTTCTCTCTCGAGATCGCGTTCTGCGTCTCAAGAAGCCGATTCATGCGCTCTCCCTTTCTGCAGTCGGGGATCTGCTCCGCTTCTGCCGCGGGCGTTCCCTTCCGAGGGGAGTAAATAAAGGAATAGGTCATATCGAAGCGGATCTCCTTGAGGGCGCGGAGGGTATCCTCGAAGTCCTCGTCACGCTCTCCCGGGAAGCCGACCATAATGTCGGACGTGATCACGCAGTCGGGCATTTCCGCTCGGATCTTTTTGATGATCGAAAGGTAGCGTGAGAGGTCATAGTGGCGGTTCATCCGTTTTAGTACGTCGTCACTTCCCGCCTGAAGGGGCAGATGGAAGCACCGAGCGACGTGCGGATTCCGCGCCATCACCTCAATGAGGCGGTCGGACGCATCCTTCGGGTGGCTCGTCATAAAGCGCAGAAGGTAGTCTCCCGGGATCGCCGCAAGCTCCTCGAGAAGATCAGGGAAGGTATAGCCGTCCCCTCTGTCCTTACCGTAGGAATTAACGTTCTGTCCGAGGAGGGTGATGTCCTTATATCCTTTTTCGATG
>JAZSIN010000100.1:0-3764 GCA_045533845.1 Eubacteriales bacterium
GGGCGTAGCCCTTCCCTTTTACCGTCTTTACGTGGACGATCACACTTTCCCCGCACCGCTTTGCCTCTTGAAGCGCGTGCTCGATGCGGCTCGAATCGTGTCCGTCGATCGGACCGATATAGTAGAGTCCGAGATTTTCAAAATAATTGCTCCCGTAGAGCGCGTTCTTCAGAAACTGCTTCGTGTTACGGATCAGCGTGAAGAGCGGCCGTCCGATGAGGGGAATACGGGAGAGGAATCTGACGGTCCGCCGCTTTGTACGGAAGTATCCGGGAGACGTACGGAGCTTTGAAAGCGACTTCGCAAAGCCGCCGATATTTTTCGAGATCGACATCTCGTTCTCGTTCAAGACGATGATGAGACGGAGATCCTTCTTGCAGTTGTTCAGCGCCTCGTGGATCATACCGCCCGTGTACGCGCCGTCTCCGACGACCGCGACCGTGTAGGAGTCTCTCCCCGCGATGCGGTCTCCCTCTGCAAAGCCGAGCGCCGCCGACAGCGACGTCGAGCTGTGACCCGCGCCGAAGGGATCGTGCGGGGATTCGTCGCGCTTCAGAAATCCCGACAGTCCGCCGGGCGTTCTCAGCGTCGAAAACTGCTCTCTGCGCCCCGTGAGGAGCTTATGGACGTACCCCTGATGACCGACGTCCCAGATGACGTGATCCGTAGGCGAATCGAAGACGCGATGGAGCGCCACCGACAGTTCAACAACGCCGAGATTCGACGCGAGGTGTCCACCCGTTTTCGAAACCGACTCGACGAGGAAGCGTCTGATCTCCTCGCACAGCGGCGGGATCTCCTCAAAAGGAAGCGCCTTGAGATCGCTCGGAGCGTTCACGCGGTCAAGCGTAGGATATTTATTTTTCTCAATGCTTTCCGCGTTCTGCATATCGCTGTCTCCCTTCGTCAAATTCGGACTTTTTTGTCACTCATTTTATTATACCCGAAAATATCGCATCTGTCAAGGTGGGATTCGCAATCCGCGGGAAGAAAAGGAAAAAACGTCGGGTGGGAGCAAGCCTCCGCCCGACGTTATAGCCGTATTCCTTTTTAAACGTTCCTCGGCGGGGGTGTTTGCAGGCACCCGAGGTGCTCGTTGTAGCTGATGCGCGTGAAGCGCCACACGCCGCCGTCGTATTCGAGCTCCGAGACCGACGCATTCGTGACCCACGGAATATCCTTCATTTTTTCAAGGCTTCCCGTCTCTACAAAGGTCTGCATCACGCGGATCGGCGTTGCGTGCGTCGTGACCAGAACGGTCTTCCCGTCATTCTCCCCGGCGATACGCTCGAGCGTATCCTTCACGCGCACGAGAAGCTCCTCGGTCGATTCTCCCTCCGTACAGCGGGCGTGTCCGATATCAGTACGCCAGACGGTGTAATCCTCGGGGTATTTCTCGAGGATGTCAAGGAATTTTTCTCCGCTCCATTTGCCTTCGTAGATCTCTCGCAGTCCCTCATCGGGAATGATCTCGATGCCGAGCAGATCGGCGGCGGGCTTGCCCGTATGGTACGCGCGAAGGAGATCGCTCGAACAGATCGCATCGATCTTATACTGCTCTGCGACGTACTGGGCGGTCGCACGCGCCTGCGCGTGTCCGTGCTCCGTAAGGGGCGCGTCGTAATGCCCCGCGAAGCGTTCCTCCGCATTTGCCTGACTTTGTCCGTGTCGGACCAAAATGAATCTTGTCATAGCAGATACCCCTTCAGTTGTTTTTACCGTATCATTATATCACAGACAAGCGCGTTTGACAAGGGCTTGTTCCCTTTTTTATAAAATTTATGCGCTTCGGGAAACGCGCGCACAGATTTTTTGAAATTGCCGAGAAAAGCTCTTGACTTTTTCTGCGATTTGTTATATAATATACGGGTCAGGCACATACGGATCATTAGCGCAGCGGTAAGAGCAACCGGCTCATAACCGGTCGGTCCAAGGTTCGAATCCTTGATGATCCATAAAAAGAAAAGAGGGCAGATGCCCTCTTTTCTTTTTACGAACACGTCGCGATGAAGAACCTCTCCGCCACGCCTGCCGTGGCGGTCGTATTTGCGCACGGGAGTCGTCCGCTTTCAGAAAACGTCTGCGCAAATTAAGGTTCTGAATCCTTGATGATCCATAAAAAGAAAAGAGGGCAGATGCCCTCTTTTCTTTTTACGAACACGTCGCGATGAAGAACCTCTCCGCCACGCCTGCCGTAGCGGTTATATTTGCGCGCAGAAGTCGTCTGCTTTCAGAAAACGTCTGCGCAAATTAAGATTCCGAATCGATCCATAAAAGAAAAGCAAGACCGCCCATAAGTGCGGTCTTGCTTTTATCATAATCAGTTCTCTACGTAAGGAAGCAGAGCAACCTGACGTGCGCGCTTGATTGCGATGGTCAGCTCTCTCTGATGCTTTGCGCAGGTTCCCGAAATTCTGCGGGGCAGAATCTTGCCGCGCTCGCTAATGAACTTGCGAAGACGAGCAGAGTCCTTGTAATCAATGTAAGGCGTCTTTTCAGTGCAGAAAACACAAACCTTTCTTCTCTTGCGGTTGATCATCGGACGTGCGGGACGAGCGGTATTCTCGGTTCTATCCATTGTATGAATCCTCCTGTTCAAATTTGTTCTTTGGGTACGCTAAGCTGCACCCCCTGTGCTTCCCCGTTCATTTCGGGGTTCACATGTTCTTTCCGCCGCTTACGCGATCAGAAAGGAAGATCGTCATCGCCCTTGATCTCTTCAAAGCGCGGTGTAGCGGCACTCGGCGCATTCGAGTAGGACGGTGCGTAGGAATCGGGCGTATACTGTCCCTGTCCGCCGGCAGAGCTGTCCGAGCGGGAATCCACGAACTGTACCTCATCGGCAACGATGTCGGTCATATAACGCTTCTGTCCCTGCTGATCGGTATAGCTGCGGTTCTGGATCGATCCGACAACGCAGATCGCAGAGCCCTTTCTGAAGTAACGCGATACGAATTCAGCGGTGGAACGCCACGCGGTAACGTTGAAGAAGTCAGCCTCCTGCTGCTGCGAATCCTTGCTCGTGAAGCGGCGGTTTACCGCGATCTTGAAGGATACGACAGCCACGCCCGACGTGGTCTGCTTGAGCTCAGGGTCGGCAGTCAGACGACCGCCGAGAATCACCTTGTTGAAATTAAAATTCGACATATTTACGCCTCTCCTTTTGCTGAATCCGATTATTCAGCGGTTGCTTCGGTCGAAGCCTCGACAGCTTCAGTAGCGGTCTCCTCGACAACAGCAGCCTTCTTCTTGACGGGCTCGTGCTCGAGCTTCAGAACAAAGGAACGAAGAATGTTCTCGTCGATGTTGAAGTTACGCTCAAGCTCAGCGCAGAAGGAACCGTCGCACTTAAAGGTAACGACTACGTAGTAGCCCTCGGTCAGATCGTTGATCGCGTATGCAAGGCGGCGCTTGCCCCACTTGTCTACGTCAACGGTCTCTGCGTTGGCAGCTACGAGGTTCAGGAACTTCTCGGCGGTCGCTTCAACAGCGGTCTCACCCTTGGAAGTATCCACGATGAACATAGCTTCGTAACAATTCACAACTTTTTCCATGTTTTACACCTCCCTATGGACATAAAGACCGCGCACGGTTTCGTATTTATTTATGCGCGGTAAGGAGACGGGCTTTTACCCGTACCGAAATAGCATTATAACACAACACAATATATTTGTCAATCGTTTTCCCTAAAATTTACAATGTGTTCACGAATTTTCGTTCTGATCCATATATTCGATGCAAAGATCGGCAAGCTCCTCCTCTGT